>CBFGIH010000014.1:2262-15004 GCA_965648775.1 Caldifarciminota bacterium
GCCGATGCTTCCCGGCAGCTGGTTTTTGATTTTACCCGGCTGAGCTTGTCGCCGCCCGCGATCATGAATGATCCGCGGCTCGCGTTCAATTGGAAAGTTTTCCAGAACCTGATTCGCAACAACATCGCGTACTTGCGGGCGGTAAGAATGGATTCGGCTGCGCAAGCCGCTGAAGCCTGGTTAAAAGGGCCCTGAGATTGCTTGGTCTTGACTTCGCCGGGACGCGGCTTGACCGGCGGGAAGGCGCATTACCACTTCACATCCACCTGGCCGCCGAGACGGTAGGTAAGGGAATCCCGTTCCATGACAGAATACTTGACCGTGGTTTCGCACCATGCGCCGGGTTTGAATTTGGCGAGGATAAAGCCACCGCGGCCTTGATGGTATAAAGTACGGCTGGTGATGACGCCCGGCAGATCTGGTTCGTACACGATGATCCGGCAAGCGTAGGCGTCAACATCAAACTGTCCGGCGCGGGCCTTGATGCCGAACCGATTTTTTTCAAATCCCAATTCCAGGCTGGCAAAGACGCCGCGGTTCAGCGCAGCCGGCCGGAGATCGGTTTTATCTTCCAGGTGCACTTCCAGATAAAAGGGACGGCCGGGTTCGATCCGAATGATGGCCCGGGAACCAGCCAGGACCGGTTGACGGTCTTGCCAGCGCCAGCGCAGGAGAAACCGGCCGCTGGCCAGGCCCGATTCCTTTTCCAGTTGCAAGGCCAGATTATACTGGATTGAATCATCGCGCAGATCCTGGTTCATGTCTGTAGCCACGGTCAGCAGGATAAAGCCGGGCCGGTAATCGGCCGAGACCGATACGATGGTTTTCCCGTCCAGGGCTTCGCCACCCTTGGGTGAAAAAAAGCCACGGGGAAAGTACTTGCCCGCGGCCTGGAACTTAAAGGGGGGTGGCGCGACGCCAAGGCCGAAGACGCCGCCGATGCGGTCCTGGTGCGCACGGACCAATTCAGAAAAAGCGAGGAAATTTTTACCGCCGTACTGGCCGTGCAGGCCCGCCATCCAGAAACGGCGGCCAAAAAATTCATAAACCGAATCCCGGGCCGCAAACGCCGGCCGGAACACGCCGGTGTAAGCGGCGTGGCCGACCTGGAGACCCACGAACCGGGCGCGAAGGTGATAGCCAATGATTTCTTCGTTGATCCGGTCGCGCCGGGCAAGGCTGGCCGAATCAACATGATCGCCGGTGTCATCGAAGGACCGGGCAAACCCGTCCGCGTCAATGCGGCCATCCCGGTTCAGGTTGGAATAAAAAAGCGTAAAGGGCAGGCGGCAGGAATCGCGGAACGCGGCGCCGCAGAAACCGCCGTTTTCCAGCGTCGAGGTGTAAGGTAAAATGCCCCGTTCGCGGCTGAGCAGCCGGTAATCGAGCGTGGAAAAAAACGAACCCATGCTGGAAAGCAAAGAGCCGGCACCTATATCCAGATCGTAGCGGCCCAGGGCAAAAACGCGGGATCCATGCTGAGCCAGCAGACCGGCGGTGTAGTAATCAAGATAAGACGCTTCATAAGGATCTTTTTCCGTGACCAGAAACAGCCGCAGGTCGCCTTGCTGCAAACGAGTGGCCGTGTATAATTCGTGCGCGTTTTTTCGTGCCGGTTCGGTTCGGAAACGGCTGCGCTGGGAAAAATGCTCTAAGGTCAGCGCCCGGGTTGAGACCGTGACATAAGGCCGCAGTTCGGCGATGCGGCGGCGGGAAAAACCAGGCAGCAGGCGAAGATCGTCAAGGGAGCGAAAACGGCCCTGGCGGTTTCGATATTCAACAATCGCCTCGGCCTGGCCCGGGTCCAAAAACGGCAAATGGTTAAGCTGTTCCGCGTCCGCCTGGTTCAGATCAAGCGGACGCCAGCGCAGTTCATCAAGTTCCTGGAGAATCAGATCAATCCGGGCGCTATCCTCCCAGGCCGGATAATCGACGATCGCCAAGACGAAAAGCAGGGACAGGATCACCGGCGCTGATACTGAACCCCAAGACAATGGCTGAGACCGAGCCGGGGATGCAGCGAGCCGGCGTACTGGTATTGCACAATGCCGGCCGTGAATTTTAATCCATATTCCACCATGGCCGGGTTGGACAAAAAGCCGCTCTGGAGCACAAAGCAGGACGCCGGAGTCAGGATCATGCCGAAACGGAGAAACGGTGGTTCATTTTCCTGCCCCAGCCCCGCGGCATAAAATTTCAATCCCGGTCGTACCTTATACTCCAGGCGGCAGCCACCGCTCACCGGCAATCGGTCGCCGGTAGCAAAACCGGGTCGGTTTATGTTATTAAGCCAGCAATCAAGAGCACCATCGCGGGCGTCCAGCCGGAGGCCGGCCTTGAGACTATAACTCAAAAGGGGCGCCGGCCCCTGGATTCGGCAGGACAGGAGATCGGCCGAAATGCCGGCAGTAAGCCAACGGCCGGTGGGAAAACTCAGACCCAGACCGGCGCGCTGTTCGCAGTAATAGGCGTCACCGGTAGATTGCAACCAGACGGCAAAACCGCGGTACTGAAGAAAACCGTCCGCCGAGCGCAGTTCTGACAGATTAAATTTCTGCGCGACCGCGCCGGCTAAAGTCAGACGCGCGCCGCCAAGGCGGGCCGGATTAAAATTTTCTTCGATCAATTCATACTGGGGAAAGAGAGTAGATTCAAAAATGCCCAGCAGGGCGCAGACAATGATCACTTTTTTGCGACTCTAAGCACCGCGCCTTCGATTCGCTGGACAGTGACTTCCGCACCGGCCGCGATCGGCTCGTCGCTGATCGCATTCCAGTATTCGCCGTTGACAAAGATCATGCCCTCGCGATCGGTGATCTTGGTTTTGGCCACGCCCGTCAGACCGATCATGCCCTCATTGCCCGTGACCGGGCGTCGAAACTGCGCCCGGATGCCGAGACCGAGCAGGAGGGCAATGAAAATAACCGTGAGAATTACGACCGCCATGATGACCTCCCAGGAAACCCGCAGATAAGGAACATTGCTTTCAAACAAGATCAATGAGCCAATGACCAGCGCCACGATACCACCGGCGGTGAGGACGCCGTGCGTGGCAGCGAAAACGTCAACGATGAAAAGGACGGCGGAAAGGACCAGCAGGGCCACGCCGGCGTAATTGACCGGCAGGACCTGCAAGGAATAAAATGCGAGGATCAGGCAGATGCCGCCCACCACGCCGGGGAAAATCATGCCCGGATTCTGCAGTTCAAAAAACAGGCCGTAGATGCCCAGCAGGAGCAGAATGTAAGCGATGTTCGGATTGGTCAGGATGAGCAGGAGTTTTTCACGCAGGGTCATGGGCAGGGTCCTGGTTTCGGTCTGCTCAAGGTTGAACTTGAGCGTGTCGCCGTTGACGACAGCCACGCGTCCGTGCAATTGGCGGCGGAGATCCCTGATATCTTCAGCGATGATTTCACAGACACCGGCGCGGAGCGCGGCTTCGGCGTCCAGGGAAGCGCTTTCCCGGACAGCTTGCTCGGCCCAGTCCGCGTTGCGTTTTCTCTCCCGCGCCAGGGAACGAAGGTAGGCAACGGCGTCGTTGGTTACTTTCTTGCTCATCACGGAATCCATCTTTTCACTGCCCATGGCGACCGGATGGGCGGCGCCGACGTTCGTGCCCGGCGCCATCGCCGCGACATGCGCGGCGTAAAGAATGAAGACCCCTGCCGACGCCGCCCGCGCGCCGCGGGGAGCGACATAGACCACGACCGGAATTTTTGCGCTTAAAATTCTTTTGGTGATCGTGCGCATTGCTTCATCCAGGCCGCCGGGTGTATCCAGCTGCAGGATCAAACCGGCCGCGGACCGGGCCTCAGCCGTTTCAATGGCCCGGACAATGTAGGCGCTGCTGGCCGGGCTGATGACGCCATCCAGCTCGGCGACCAACAGCGGCGTCGAAGAGATCAGGACAATCAATAACCCCATGTCGATAGCATAATTATTTTTTTTCTCCTGTCAAGCCGTCAGCAAGGTCAAGCCAAACGCCGGTTGATCGTATCTTGACCGCGGGTCTTTTTTCCGAAAAATTTTCTTGACAATCCAGCAATTATTGTTATAATAATGAAGAGAAAAGGAGGTTAGCATGGCTTGCGGGATGGCAAAAAAGAAAACCAAGAAGAAAACAACCAAGAAGAAAAAAAAGAAAAAGTAATTTCAGGGGGGAGCAATCCCCCCTTCGCTTTTCGTTGACAATGAAAAACAATTCCGTATAATTCATCATGGAGCCCAGGGAATTTAAATTGATGTATGACAATTTGACCAAAAACATCGAAGAAATCAAAACATTGCTCAGTAAACTCAAACCAGAGCTGATCGTATCACCGGAAGGCATGAGGATGGTGGAGAGAATCAAGTACCTGTTTTACGGGTTGGTCAAATTCCTGGTTGATGTTGGGAATCAAGTGATCATTGACCGGGAATTGCGCAACCCGCTCAATAACGCCGATATTTTTATCAGCCTCGCTGAAGGTCAGATCGTCATGTCCACCTGCGTGCCCGGTATCAAGAAAGCGGTCCTGACGATGCCCCGGATTGGTTATTGCAGTTACGCCGAAATCCTGCAGTTGGTGAGCGAAAGTCTGAATGATTTGCACAAGTGCCTGGATTCCTTGGCGGCGTTTTTCATGACCCCGAAATAGGATTTTGATGAATTGGTACCTGAATGTTTTCATGTTCCTGCTGGGGCTGGTCGTTGGCAGTTTTATCAACGTCGTGATCTTCCGGCTGCCCCGCGGCCTTTCGATCATCCGACCGCGTTCCTTTTGCCCGTCTTGCCGGCGCCCAATTCCCTGGTACGAAAATATTCCCCTGCTCAGTTTTATTTTTCTGCGGGGCCGCTGCGCGCGGTGCCACGGTCCGATTTCCCTTCAGTATCCCCTGGTGGAATTGTTGACCGGGCTGGTTTTCTGGTATCTTTTCCGTTCGTACGGATTATCCCTGAACTTTGCGTTCTATGTTTATTTTTTCTGCGGCCTGATCATCATCAGCGGCATTGATTTTTCCCATCAGTTGATTCCGGATGTCATCACCATCCCCGGCGTTGTGCTGGGCGTCATTATGCAGATTCTACAGGGCACCTGGCTGCTGGGTGTACTGGGCGCCGGCTTCGGCGGCGGTTTGATCCTTTTGCTGCGCGTCCTCGGTGGGTGGGCTTGGAAGAAAGAAGTGATGGGCATGGGCGACGTGTACCTGGTCACGATGATCGGTGCCTATGTCGGTTTTCCCGATATCATCCTCGCGATATTTTTCGCCGCGCTCGCCGGCGCGCTCGCCGGCGTCATTTATTGCCTCAGCGCTCGCAAGCGCCTGGGCGAGACTTTTATACCCTTCGGCCCTTTTCTCGGCTTGGGTGGAATCCTGGTCATAGTGTTGAATCTGCATCTGGTTCCGATCCTTCAAATTTTCTCCCCGCGGTTTTAACCGCAGCGCGAATTTTCGGGCCATGCCCGCGATCCTGACAATTCTTGGCCCGACCGCCAGCGGCAAGACCGATCTGGCGCTGCGGCTGGCAGAACGGCTGAAGGCGGAGATCGTCTCCGCTGATTCCCGACAGATCTATAAATACCTGGATATCGGCACCGCTAAGCCGACATGGCCCCAAAGGCAAAAAACACCATTTCATCTGATTGATTTCCTGGAACCAGACCAGACATATTCCTGCGGCCAGTTCAGCCGGGACGCTCAGCAAAAGATTGCAGAGATTATACAGCGCGGCCGGACGCCAATCGTCTGCGGCGGCACCGGTCTTTACCTGCGGGCTTTGTTCGAGCCCCTGCACCGGTTGCCCCGTTCCACCGCCGAGTCCAAGCAGAAAATTATTGCCGAGCTTGAAGCGGTCGGTCTGGATAAAATGTTTCAACGTCTTAAGTCAATCGACCCGGCTTGGGCGGAGAAGATCGGGCCTCGTGACCGCCAGCGCATCCTGCGTGGCCTGGAAATTTACGATCTCACCGGGCGGCCGATCAGCGAGTTTTTCAGCGGCCCGCGGCCCGCGCCGAAATTTCCGCCGCGATACTTGGGTCTTTACCTGCCCCGGACGATTTTGTACCAGCGGATTGACCGCCGGTTCGACCGAATGCTGGAAATGGGGCTCGTGGACGAGGTGCGCTCAGTCCTGGACCGCGGCTTTGCGCCGGATTGTCCGGGTCTGCGAACCATCGGCTACCAGGAGATTATCGCTTATCTTCAGGACCGGATGACGCGGGAACAAGCATGCGCACTGGCAAAAAAGAACACGCGCAATTTTGCCCGCCGGCAGGGTATCTGGTTTAAAAAAATGAAGGGCATAACCTGGCTGGATGCGGAAAGGCCAGTGGAAGATTTAATTAAAAGTATATAAAATGCTGCCTGTCAGGAAAGTGTATACTTTTTCTTGACGATCTCAACCACCCGTTCGATCTCCTCTTCGATCGTCAGGTTCGTCGTGTCAAGCAGAATCGAATCGGCTGCCCGGCGCAGGGGCGAATGCGGGCGGTGGGAATCAAAGTCATCGCGGAATTTTAGGTTGCGCATCACGTCCTCCAGCGTGACCTCGATCCCTTTTTCCTGGAGTTCTTTCTGGCGGCGCTGCGCCCTGGTCTGTAAATCCGCGTCCATGTAAATCTTGACCGCCGCGTCCGGAAAGACCACGGTCGTGATATCCCGGCCTTCGCAGACGACATTTTTGTCCTGCGCGATTTCCCGCTGGCGCCGGACCATGTATTCCCGGATTTCCGGCACGGCCGAAATCTGGGAAACAAGGTTATTCACTGCCGGCGAGCGGATCAGGGAGCTCACGTCGCGGCCGTCCACCATGACCCGAAGTTGATTCTCCAGCCAGATCAGGTCAATGTTGATTTCCTTCAACAGGCGTTTGATCAGGGCAAGGTCAAGCGGCTCACTCCCGCCTCTTTCCAGATAGCGCAGGGTGAAGGCCCGGTACATGGCGCCGGTATCCAGATACAAGAATCCCAGGCGATCGGCCGCGGCCCGGGCGGTCGTGCTTTTTCCCGATCCGGCGTAACCATCAATCGCCACCACAAAACCAGGCATTGGGTATTTTAACCAGACCCGGATTGATGTCAAGGCGCGGAGATAAATTCATTCCTGCCGGATTATTGACTATCAGCATTTTTTCATTATAATTATCGGCAAGGAGGCATGATGAAAAAAATCATCTGGTTAATGGCAGCGGTTTTATTTTTTACGGGCTGTCCTTCGTCCTGGAAAAATGCCGCCAGGATTCACATTGCCGGCGGCCGCTATGAATTGGCCCGGGAACAGTGTCTGATTGGCACCAAAACCGTACCGGTGGATTATGAGGCCTATACCCTGTTGGCACAGTGCGAACTCGGTTTGCAAAATTCCGCGGCAGCCGTGGTCGCGTTCCGGGAAGGCATCAAGATTGATTCGGTAAAGACAATTGCCTGGCTTTTAAAGGACGAGCAGAATAAGGAATTGTACTGGCAGACCTTTTACAGCGCAGCGGTCGCGAACGTCAACGCGGATAAAAACCAGGATGCCCTGGCTGATCTGGCCCTGGCCAAAATCATTGATCCGGCCAATGTCAACGCTTATGTGTTAGAGGGCTTGGTTTTTATCAAACTGGGACGGAAAGAGGAAGCCAACATTGCTTACAACAAAGCGATTGAAATCGATCCTGAAAGCCCCGAACCTTATTTCCGCATCGGCACCTCGTATTTTGAGAAAAAATCGTACGACACCGCTTTTGCTTACTTTGACAAAGCGCGCACCAAATATCTTACCGGTTACGAAGCTGCCAGGAAAACGGTTTTTGCCAATATCGAATTTAATCAGGATGTCGCCCTGCAGATCTACCGTCTTTACAATGCCCAGAAGGTCGAGGAACTGGATCAGCTGATCAAGAAAGTCCTGGGCTTTGACGCTGGCTGGGACGGACAGCGAAGGAACATTGACCGTTTCGTCAAATCGTCCACGGGTCTGGCCGGCGCGTATTACTACCTGGGGATGACCCAGCTTAACCAGAAAAAGGATTCCCTGGCCCTGAGCAATTTCAACGCCGCCTTGAGTCTGAGCCCTGATGACATGGACGCTTTGTATTTCAGCGGCGAGGTTTTGATCGGGATGAAGAACTGGACCGAGGCCAAGAACCGGTTTGAACGCCTGACGGAATTAAAGCCGGATGATGTCGTGGCGTGGTTCTACATCGGGGTTTGCTACATGCAGCTGAAGGATTTCTCCAAGGCTGCGCGCATCTATGAGGATGAGGTGCTGAAATACGATCCCAAAAATCTTGACGCTTACACCAATCTCGCGATCTGCTACCGGGAAATGGGCGACTTGAAAAAGGCCATGGAGTATCTACAGAAAAAGGAAAAGATCATCAAGGGAAACTAAGTGAATATCCGCCGGGCCGAGACTTTTTTGAATGTCCTGATTGGGCTCGGCATCCTGGCGCTGATGGCGGTGTTGGGATATCCCCAATACCAGGAAACGAAAAGCGCGAAAGTCCGGATCGGCGTGGCGAATGATTTTGGTTCTTTACTCTTTTTAATTCCCACGCAGGATGCAAACCGCGCCTATTATTCGATGGAAAAAATTACGCCGGTTTTCATACCTTTAAGCGAGCAGCCGCTGGATGACATCAAGCGCGGGGTTTGTGATTTTGCCGCCGTGCCGTGGGCGGATTTGATGGCTGCGCCCCTGGCCGGAGCAGACACGGTCAAGGTACTGGCTTCGGTCGTCGTCCAGGAGGTGCACGATGCCCTGGTCATTTCCCGGCCGAGCAAGATTAAAAACCTTTCATTCCTCAAGGGTAAGAAAGTCGGTTTTCGCCGTTCGGATGCCCGGTTGGCGAGCATGATCCTGGATGCGCTGGAACAACAGGGTTTAACCGGCGTCCAGCGTCTGGCCCTGAGTGATTCAGAAACCGTGACGTGCCTTAAGGAAGGCAGGATTGATGCGTTGTATCTAACCGAACCCTGGCTGAGTCACGCGTTCCATCAGGGTGACACCATCCTGCTGGCTGGGTTGACCGCGATGTTTGTCACCGCCAACCTGCCGGACCTGGCTCTGGTCTGCCGTTCGGGTTTTGCTCGGCATAACCGGCGGGCAGTGGTCCGCATGAAAAGATTAATCGAGGCCGTCATCGGTCACCTGCATAACAAACCGGATATGACGTCATGGTACATGATCCGTCAGCAAGGCTGGTCCGACGAGGACCGGGCATGGTTGGATATGAAAACTCCTTTATATCAGCGCCTGGCAGACATTGATCTGGCTGCGGTGGAAAAGTATCGAAGTCTTTTAAGAGAACGCGGCGCGGTGATTTCGCCCCTGGCCGCGAAAGACCTTATCTTTGACAGAAACGTTTTTAACTGATAAGAACCGGTCGTGCTAGACGGGGAGCCAGCGGTGCCCTGATATCCCGGTTCATGCCGGGATTGACCCGCAATCCGCTCCAGCGGGGTTGACGGCTCCATTGAGACGCGATTTTCAGGGGCAACAGTCCTGGTTCGTTGAACGTTGACGATTGGGTCTTGTGACGGTACCGGCTATTAACCCCGTCAGGTCCGGAAGGAAGCAGCGGTACGTAGACACGGGCTGGTTATGAGGTCGCCTGATCCGAGTTCGCTGCCCGGCTGTTCCTGAAAATTACGGCGAAGGGAGCGCACGACCGGTAAGATTAGGTTTTAGATTGTGAAATAAAAAAGGAGACAGATCAGTCAATGTCCCATCGGGTGATTTCGCTCAAATACCGGCCGCAAAATTTTGACGGCATCACGGGTCAGCAGCATGTGGTCATGTCTTTAAAGGGCGCCATCAAGCGCAACGCCGTCGGCCACGCTTTTTTGTTCGCCGGGCCCCGCGGCGTGGGCAAAACGACCACGGCCCGGATTCTGGCGAAAAGCCTGAACTGTGACCGCGGACCAACCGTGACACCCTGCCTGGAGTGCCATTCCTGCCGGGAAATCGCCGCCAGCCGCAGCATTGATGTCATTGAAATTGATGGCGCTTCGAACCGGGGTATCGAGGAAATCCGCAACCTGCGCGAAACCATCAAGTATTCGCCTCTGCAGGGCAGGTACAAGGTATACATCATTGATGAAGTGCACATGCTTACCGAACATGCTTTCAATGCCCTGCTTAAAACCCTGGAGGAACCACCCGCCAATGTCATTTTCATCCTGGCCACCACCAATCAGGTGAAAGTGCCGGCCACGATTCAATCCCGCTGCCAGCGTTTTACGTTTAAGCGGTTGTCTCTTTCCGAAATCGTCCAGCGGCTGCAGCAGGTGGCGCAGCGGGAAAAACTGGCAATAACGGATAAAGCTTTGTTTTACATCGCGGTGCGTGCGGACGGCAGTCTGCGTGACGCCGAGAGTATTCTGGAACAACTGTCTTCTTCGGTTGAGGGCGAAATCACCGAGACCGAGGTTCTGCAGCTGATCGGTTTTTTAAGTTACGATTTTTATTTTGATCTCATTCAGACCCTCGCCGTGAAAAGTCCGGCTGGGGCCATCACGATGATTAACCAGGTAATTGAGCAGGGAATTGATATCATGGAGATTTACCGGGGATTAGTTGGCTACCTGCGGAAACTGTTTTTAATGAAAGCCGGCTTGAGCGATGATTATCTTGAGCTCAGTCCGGAGGAAACCACCCGGCTGAAACAGATACCAGTGGCGCAGGCCGGCGTGCTGGCCATGCTGGAAACCGCGCTGACGTTTGAAGACAGCATGAGGCGTTCCATCAACAACCGGATAGTGCTGGAATTGCTCTTGAACCGGCTGGCACTGGGAACCAATCCGGTCAGCGCCCCGGCTACCCCGAACCAATCGCAACCGGCTGTCGGTGCCGGGTCGGATATTAAAACCGCCCTGATTGCAGACCTGCAGCGCCGCCGGCCCATATTGGCCGGCATCCTTCAAAAAAGCGCGGTGGTCAAAGAGGGTATGATGGTCAAGATTCAGGCGGAAAACGATTATCTCGTGAAGGAATTGAAAAAACAGCAGGCGTTGATCGCAGAAGCCTTGTGCAAGATCGCAGGTCCGGAGACGCAGTGCCAGATTGAATTGGCGCCGGCGGAAAAAAATGCGGCGGATAACCTGGCTGACACCATCATCACGATGTTTGACGGTGAAGAAATCAAGTGATAAATGATCGTGGTAACTGAAAGCGGCCGGCGATGAAAGGCATGTTCAAAGAGGCAATGAAACTTCAGGCCCGATTGCTCGAGCAATTGCGGGCGATCCGGGTGGAAGGCTCGGCCGGCGGTGGGATGGTCCGAATTGAAATGGATGGCGAGCAGAATGTCTTGAGCGTAAAGATTGATCCGCAGGTGCTGAAGGATCAGGATGTGACCATGTTGGAAGATTTAATCCGCGCGGCCTGGCACGATGCCCGGCAAAAGGTGCTGGAAAAAACCCAGGCACAAATCGCCGGTCTTGCTGGCTTATAACCCCGAACCCGTTTTTCTCTCTCTGATTTGTATCGTTTTTAAGTTTAATCCACCGACCGCAGAAAATCCAGGAGACGGTAAATAATTCAGGAAATAAATTCCGCCATTTTTCTTACCAGCAGGTGGTTTAGACGGTGCGAAGTGTTATAGCCACGGATCGTGCCCGCCAGGGGTATGCCCAGGACATAAAGATCGCCCAGCAGGTCAAGAATTTTATGCCGCACAGCTTCGTCCGGATAGCGAAGCGGTTGCCGGCTGATGATCCCGCGGGCAGTGACGGCGAAACCGTACGGCGGTAATTTTACCAGCCGGGGATCCCGCAGGGAAGCGAAAGCAAAGGTCCGGGCCGGCGCGATTTCCCTTCGGTATGTCCGGGGAGTTATGGGCAGCCGCAGGCGCTGGCAGCCGAGCCACCGGTGTTCCAGGCACATGTCCACGATCAGGTGGCGGGCCGGCTGCGGTTCATAGCCGAGAAAAGAGCCGCCGGCCTGAATCTTAAACGGCCGGGCCAGGGATCGCAGAGGGCGGCAGCGGGCTGGCATCCGGCCGGCAAGCGCGCGCACAAAAGGAGCGCAGGAACCGTCAAAAAACGGTAATTCCCGGCTGTTGAGATGAATGAGAACTGAGAAGATCCGCAGACCATAGAGCGCCGAGAAAAGATGCTCGACATGTTTTATCGGGGGGTTGCAGTTCAAATACACAAAATGGTTTTGAATTTTTATCGCGTGCGGCGTGATCACAACCGGCGGCGTTTTGCCGGCGGCCAGGGCCGCGGTGCCGTTGCCGGCGGTCAAGAGCAGGCGGGACAGCCGGCCGGTTAAAGTCCGGCCAGCAATGTTTATCGGTTCTGGCATCGGTACAGCCGGGAAAGGGCTTTCAAAACGGCCTGGTGCGGCCGGGCTGGTATGCCGGACCAGGTGGCACGCGGCGGAATGGACTTATACACGGCCGATTTGGCGTAAACGACCGCATTGCGGCCGATCCGGACATGATCGCTTACGCCCACCTGACCGCAGAGAACGACATTGTCCTCGCAAACCGCAGAACCGGCGATACCCACCTGCCCCATGAGCAGGCAGTTCTTTCCGATTTTGACATTATGGCCAATGTGCACGAGGTTATCAATTTTCGTGCCTTCGCCGATGACCGTGTCGCCGATCGTCCCCCGGTCAATCACGGTGCCGGCGCCGATTTCCACCCGCGCCGCGATGCGCACGCCGCCGATGTGGGGCAGGCGCTGCCAGCCTCTTTGCCGGATATAACCAAAGCCAGGTTTGCCGATGACGCAGCCCGGCGCAATGTCGACGTAATCGCCAATGACGG
>CBFGIH010000015.1:0-14103 GCA_965648775.1 Caldifarciminota bacterium
GATGGCTTCATGGCGGTGGACACGGTCTATTACCCGCCGGTCGCCAACGGCCAGACCGCCATCACCAATGCCGTTAACCAGGGCGTCACCATCATCAATTACCGCGGCGGTCTGGCAACCTGGGGCGGCTGGGATTATCCAAGTTTCTATAATGCTGATATTCAGGGGCTGGCCAACGGCTGGAAACTGCCGGTCATCACCAGCCTCGTATGTTTAACGGGTAATTACAACGCCGAGCCATGTTTTGGTGAATCCTGGCTCAGGGCGGGCAATCCGGTCACGCCCAAAGGCGGCGTCGGCTTTTTCGGGGCGTCACCACCGACGACCCACAGCCGCTGGAACAACTGCCTGGACCAGGGGATATACTGGGGATTGACCGAAGAAAATATCTATTGTTTCGGGCCAATGACCTACCGGGGTAAAATGGAATTGTATCTTAATTTCCCCCTGGAAACCTCACCCGAAAGCGGCAGCGAGTTCTACTTCAATGCTTACAATCTTCTCGGTGATCCATCCCTGGAAATATGGACAGATGTCCCCCGACCGCTTTTGGTCAGCCATCCCGGGACCCTGCCCGCCGGCACCAATCAATTAACGGTCACGGTCCTGGATGGATCGAGCCAGCCGGTGGCATCAGCGCTGGTATGTTTATATAAGCGCGGCGAAACAAAAATTGTGGGACGGACCGATGCCGCGGGCCAAGCCACGCTTTCCATTTCCGCCTCCACGCCGGACACTCTTTTTATCACCGTCACCAAGCACAATTACCGGCCATACTGCGGACAGGCGATGATTGTCAGTTCCGCCGTTTATGTGGGCTACCTGCGTCACCACATTCAGGATGCGGCCGGCAACCATAATGGGGAAATCAATCCCGCGGAAACCATTCAACTGCCGGTAACCATAAAAAATTACGGCACAACCACCACGGCGGACAATGTCACCGTGAAAATATCCTGCGCTGACCCGGGAATTATCATTAATGATTCCATCAAGAATTACGGAAACATCGCGCCCGGAGATTCGGCCGCGGCTGCACCGTTTGTCTTCCAGACCGCGCCGGGCATTCCTGACCAACATTCATTGATTTTCAATCTGGCCATCAGCGCGGCTCAGGGCAACTGGACTTCCCTGCTCAAAGAAATAGTCCGCGCCCCCGGCTTTGCTTATTCCGGCCACACCGTGCTGGACGGCGGCAACGGAGAAATTGAACCGGGCGAAACCGCTGATTGCACGATTCGGATTAAGAATACCGGCGGCCTTGCCGGTACGGGGTTGACCGCGGTTCTGCGCAGTCTAAATCCGGGGATGACGGTCATTGATTCTCTTGGCTCATACGCTGATATTGCGCCCGGAGATTCGGCGGCCAATGAAACCGATCGGTTCCGCATCCAGGCTGCGGTTGAAATCGCGCCGGGGCACGAAATAGATTTGATGCTGCTGATTACCGGCGATGACGGCTTTCTCGATACCGTAAGGTTTGCCCTGCGAATCGGCGTCGTCAGTTCGTCATCTCCGACCGGCCCGGATGAATACGGATATTACGCCTATGATAACACCGACACCAGTTACCCTGAAGCGCCATCCTATTCCTGGCTGGAAATAGACCCCGGCTTTGGCGGCAGCGGCACGGAACTCCTGCTCGCCAACGACGAGACTCGGACCATCGCCCTGCCTTTCACCTTCCGTTATTATGGGGCTAATTACCAGCGCCTTTCGGTCTGCGCCAACGGTTTTGCCGCCATGGACTCAACCGTGATCGCGGATATGTATAACTGGCACATCCCCTCTGCGGGCGGACCACCGTTGTTGATCGCTCCCTTCTGGGACGACCTGGATCCAACCGCCACTCCAGCCGCAGCATTTATTTTTATCAGGACGCGGCCAACCACCGTTTCGTGATTGAATGGTCGAGAATCCAGCACATTCACGACCCGACCAACCCGACTCCGGCTGAGTTGCAGACTTTTCAAATGATCCTTTACGATCCGGGGTATTATCCCACTCAGACCGGCGACGGTGAAATCGTTTTTCAGTATTACCGCATTAACAATGACGACACCTGGCATGATTACGCTACGGTAGGCATAGAAAATTATGCTCATACCAGCGGTATTGAGTACACCTTTGCCAACATGTATCCAAATTCCGCGGCCGCACTGGAAAACGGACGAGCCGTTAAATTCACGACGGACCAGCCCGATCCGTACCCCGGCGCAGAAGAAATTTATCCTGCCGGCTCTGCGAAAATCAGCCTGGTGGTAAAACCCAATCCCATCCGCCACCGGGCGATAATTGAAATCAACTCGGATCAACAGCAAAGAATTATGGACCCGGAATTAAAAATCTACGACATTAACGGACGCCTTATCCGATCCTTAACATTATTTTCAGATGCCGGCGCAATACCCAGCGTTTTATCATGGGATGGCACGGATCAAAACCGGCATCAGGTTCCGGCCGGTGTCTATTTTATTTCTTTCCAGAATAGGCGGACTTGCATCCTTCGTAAAATAGTGATCACGCGATAAGGAGAAACCATGAAACACATAATCTTTGGTGGCTTTTGGCTGGCAACCCTTTTCGGCTACAATTATCACGGATGTTATCTGGCCCCCGATCATCTGACTGGCTGGGTGGCGTGCCTGGACACGGCGTTGGTGTTCAAAACAACCGATGGCGGTCAAACCTGGGTTCTGCAAAATTTGCCTTCGGGCAAAAAAGTCATTTACGACATAACGGGCACCGACCCCAATCATGCCTGGACCAGCGGAGATCTCGGTCAGGTCATGTACACCAACAACGGCGGGCAGAACTGGATAATTCAACCGATCAATTTATCAAAGAACGCCACCCGGATTCAATTTCTGGATACATTGATCGGCTGGGTCATCGGTGGCAACGGCACAATCGGCCGCACCACGAATGGCGGCGCCAGCTGGGAACAGAATTTTTCGCCCCACTATGCCGCCGAATATTACGGCTTGAGTTTCATTGATCACGACCGCGGCTGGATCGTGGCCGGGTATCCGGATTCACTGGTAACAAGGCAGGGCTACATTGACCGGTCTACCGACGGCGGAGTGAACTGGGACTCCCTCTATCAATCGTCCGGTTATGAAGATTATTTCGATGTTGAATTTTTAAATACCGATGACGGTATTGTCGTCGGCGGCAACGACAGCACCTATGCCGCCATCATCCTAAAAAGCACGAACGGCGGCATATCCTGGTTCCAGGTTTCACCACCGGCCAGTACTTATTACCTGCGGGCGCTTGACTTTCATGGTGCGAAGGGATGGGCGGTTGGTCGGTTTGGTTCCATAATTCACACGACCGATGCCGGCAGCAGCTGGTTCTTCCAGGCTAATCCGGCAACCTCGACCCTCTTCGATGTAGATTTCTCCGATTCTTTGCATGGTATTGCCTGCGGTCAGAACATCATCCTTTACACCACCAATGGTGGCCAGACCTGGAATCCATCCGTGGTCAGCGAAACCAGTCCCGTCCAGGCGAAAAGCCGTATTACCCTCCGGGTAGAGCCGAATCCCGCGCGGCGCTCGATTAAATTAAGCGTTGACCATAGTGAAAATCAACACGAATTACAAATATTTGACTCAATGGGCCGGCGGCTCCGTTCATTCACGTTATTGCCCAAGTGTTCGGTTCTTTATTGGGATCTTAGGGATTGCTACCGCCGCCGAGTGCCTGCCGGTGTTTACATCGTCCGCGCCTCGAATCGCGATGCCTTTATCCAGATTAACGTGGTAATCATTGAATGAAACAAGGTATTATGGCTAAAATAATTCAAATCACGGCGATAATTTAATTAGTTTTATTTTATGATAAGTTTTTTTCGTCCTTGACTTAAGTCTAAAATCAATTATAATTTATTAATAATTAACCAAGGAGGCAGTGTGCGCAGGCTAATGGTCATTTTATGTTTCGCCGCGGTAACTTTTATTGCCGCGCAATCATCTGGTGCGGAATATTTGATCATCACGCATGACAATTACTGGAGCGACATCCAACCGCTGGCTCAGTGGCGAAACCGTGCCGGGTTAAGAACCAAAGTTGTCAAACTTTCTCAGATCGGTTCATCCGCCAGCCAGATTTATAGTTATATCTACAATGCTTATTATAACTGGACCATCAAGCCTAAGTATATTTTATTAGTGGGCGCGCCCAATTACCTGCCTTTTCCCACGATCGGGACCGTCTACACTGATAACTATTACACGAACATGAATGGGGATGTATATAATGAAATTCTCTCCGGGCGCCTGACCGTTCATTCCAGCACCGAATGCCAGACCGTGGTCGCAAAAATCCTGCGCTACGAACGTTATCCAGACACGACCAATGATTCATGGTTCGGCAAGGCGTGCCTGATCGCCAATTTTGATAATGATCCCAACGACGATTCCATTTATATCAATGATGTCCGCTATGCCGCCCAGTACATGGTCAATAACGGATTCAGCCGGATTGATACGCTTTCTGATTATTACGGACATAACTACAACAACGTCTACGCCGCAGTCAATAATGGCCGGGGATTCCTGATGTACCGCGGTTCCGGTACGAACAATTGGTACACCCCGTTTGACTGCAATCCGGACGTGGTCACTAACGGCAACCAGATGCCGATCGTGCTTTCTTTCACCTGCAATACTATTGGCCGCTCCTCTACCCCGGCGGCGGCGGAACGCTGGTTTCTCACTGGATCACCGACCTTGCTCCGGGGCGGCGCCGGTTACTTTGCCACCACCACGAGCATTACCAACGGTGCTTACCTGCGCAGTGCCGTATGCCGGGGGTTCATGGACGGCGTCTTTGCCCAGCGAAAAACGACCTTCGGCGAAGCCTGTGAAGCCGGTCGGATGCGTGTCTATCAGATGTATGGATCCGCGACCGAGTACTACGGGTTCAACACGATTGGCGATCCCGCCATGCGTATCTGGACCTCGGCGCCCCGTCCCCTGAGCGTGACGCATGACAGCGTATTTTTTGTCGGCGATGACACATTCTCCGTGCTGGTCCAGCACCAGGGAACGCCGGTTGAATCCGCCTATGTCTGCCTGGTGTTCGATACCCTGATCTTTGAAACCGGATACACTGACGCCAACGGCATTTTTACCCGGCCGCTTAATTACCCCTATCCTGGCAACTTACTGCTGACCATCACCGGCCGCAATTATTATCCGTATGAACGCGATCTGTCCGTAATCGAAACCGACGCTTTTTTAGCCTATGGCCACTGCCGAATCGTGGATTCACTGGGCAACAATAACCGCGTGATCAACAGCGGCGAGAATATCCAGCTTTGGACTACGATCCGCGATCTGGGCATCTGTCCCGCCCTGGGTGTTACCGCCTGGCTCAGATCCAGCGATTCTCTGATTTATATCACCGACAGCGCTGTCTATTATGGCACCATCCCCGGCAACGATTCCAGCCCGGGCTTGAATCCCTTCGTCTTCAGCGTGTCGCCCCGCGCGCCAACGCATGTTATTCCCTTTACCCTTTACATCACCGATGCCGACCATCGTTCCTGGTCTTATGACTTTACCTTGCCGTGCACGGGCAATTCCGGCGGTGGCAACGGTACCGGACCGGACGCGTACGGTTATTACATGTACGACAACACCGATTCGCTCACTGGCCAGGCCCCGGTCTACGACTGGTTTGAAATCGCCACCCCGGCGGGCGGGCCGGGCCAGATCATACCAGAAATCACCAACGCCGACGGTGATACGGTCACGCTGCCCCTGCCCTTCACCTTTCGCTACTACGGCCTGTCCTATAATTCGATCGGCGCCTGTTCCAACGGTTTCCTGGAAGTAGGTCACTCAACAAGTTACACCAGCACGAATACTTCTTTGCCCAATGTGGGCGGGCCAAAACGGACACTCGCCGGTTTCTGGGACAATCTCAATGTCGGCACTCAGCACATGGGTCACGGTGATATCTATCAGTATCACGATATTGCCAACCACCGATGGATCATTGAATTTTACCAGGCCGCCCGCTATGACAATTACAACGAATGGGAAACTTTCCAGATGATCCTGCGGGACCCGGCCTATTATCCAACACCAACCAGTGATGGCGAAATCCTGTTTGTGTATCAGTTCGTGGAAAACCCGACCAGCGCCACTGTTGGTTTTGAAGATGAAACTGAAACCCGCGGCCTGCAGTATGTTTACAACAACAGTTATGACCCCAACGCCGCGCCCCTGGTTTCGGGCCGGGCGATCCTGATCACCACCAAACCGCCGCTGACCGGCCACTCGCCATGGCTTCATCTCAGCGGGTACACCGTCAACGATTCTCTGCTGGGCAATAATAACGGCATTGCCGATCCCGGTGAAACCCTGCTGGTCACCGTGACCATACGAAACGGCGGCGACACGCTGGCCGAGGCGGTCAACGGCCAATTAATCAACCTGGACTCAGAAGCGGAAATGCTGGACTCGGTTTCTTTTTTCGGTGACATCCTGCCTGGCGCATCGGCCGATAACGCCGCTGATCCCTATCTGCTCCAGGTAGCCGAAACTCCGGCGGACAGCACGATCAGCCTCCTCCTGACCATGACGACCAGCGATACCGGCTATATCAGCCGTCATTACCTTACCATTTACATTACCATTGCCCTTGCCGTTCATGAGCAAACCGACCACGCATTTTCCGGTCAGTATGAACTGTCGGCCGTTCCCAACCCGGGTCGAAACCGAATCATCTTCAAATTAGTGCCAAACGCTGCCTGCCGGCTAAACAATAATTATCCTTCTCCGGTTTCGGAAAGAATGGAATTAAAAATATACGATGTGACCGGTCGGGTTTTAAAGTCATGGCCATTTTCTGCCCTGTCCGGTGCGGTATCCTGGGATGGCACGGATTTCAGCGGACATCCATTACCGGCCGGAATTTACTTTGCCCGCGTCGCCGGACCGGATTATAAAATAGTCAAAAAAGTCATTCTATTGAAATAAAGCAATTAAGATGTATAATAAAACGTGAACCACAAACCAGCCCGCGGTTTATTGTTCGTTTTTATTATCACCGCCCTCGCTTTTGCCCGGGAATCAGGCGCCCGGTACCTGATAATCACCCACGATAATTATTACACGGACATTCTGCCGCTGGCGGAATGGAAAAACCGTAAAGGGCTGTTGACCAAAGTTGTTAAAATGTCGGAGACCGGCTCGACCGCCAGTCAGATCCGCGCTTACATACTCAACGCGTACAACAACTGGCCCGTGCCGCCTGAATACCTGTTACTGGTCGGCGCGCCCAACTATCTGCCCTTTCCCCAGGTGAGCGGCACGTATTCAGACAACTACTACACGAACCTGGACGGAGATATTTATAACGAAATCCTATCCGGCCGGTTAACCGTTCATTCCAGCAGCGAGTGCCAGACCGTGGTCAATAAAATTATGGCCTATGAGCGGACACCGGACCTGGCCGGTGACTCAACCTGGTTCATTGACGGCTGCCTGGTCATCCGCCTTGATGGCTCCAACCCGTCTGATTCCATATACTGGAGCGATATTGAATTTGCCGCCGGTGCCATGAGCAGCGCCGGGTTCCGGGAAATTGACACCCTGTGCAGCGCCTGGGGCAACAATGCCAACGACATTATCAATTCGGTCAACAATGGCTGCGGTTTTCTGCTCTACCGGGGACAGGGTGTCAACAACTGGTGGTCGCCTTTCAGCGTCAATCCTGACCAAACGGCAAACGGCAACCGCCTGCCGATTGTCCTTTCTTTCACCTGTTCCACCATCGGCACGGGCAGCACTCCGGCTACAGCCGAGCGCTGGTTTTTAACCGGTTCGCCGTCGACCCTGCGCGGCGGCGCCGGTTATTTTGCCACCACTACCGTCATCACCGGCGGCGCTCACCTGCGCAGTGCGGTATGCAAGGGCTTCATTAAAGAAGTCTTCAACGGCACCTGGCCGGTTTTCGGCCGGGCTTGTGAAAAAGGCCGGGCCGATGTTTATAGTCTATATCCATCCGGCGGCGACCGGGAATACTATGGCTTTACCACGATCGGTGATCCCAGCATGAACCTCTGGACCGCTATTCCCCGCCGCATAAGCGTACATCACGATTCTCTGCTTCATGTCGGCGCCGACAGCCTCACCGTCACGGTCACCCAGAACACAGCCCCGGTTGAATCAGCTTATGTCTGCGTACTCATGGATACCAGCATTTATGAAACTGGTTATACGACCACAAACGGCCAGATAACTTTTGCGGTGCAACCAGATCACCCCGGCGTTATTTCGCTAACGGTCACCGGCCACAATCTCTACCCATACGAAGCAGATGTGCCGGTAACCGACACCTCAGCTTACTTAATTCCGGCCTGGCATTGGCTGAACGATTCCCTGGGCAACCGCGATTCGCTGCCCGGCCCCGGCGAAACAATTCTGTTGATGATCAAGGTTCGAAATCTGGGTCCTTCTTCCGCCCGATCTGTCTGGGCAGTTCTGCATCTGACTGATACCCTGGCGTTCGTGATCGATTCTACGGTTCATCTGGGAAATGTGCCCGCCAATGATTCCGCGCTTGGCGCCAACCCTTTTGTCCTGGCCATCTCGCCCATGGCGCCAGATAACCACTTGTTGGCCTGCCGGATCACGCTGAAAAATGCCGAGGGCGATACCTGGCCGGCAATGCTGCCGCTTACTATCAGCGACAGACAGGGCGTGATCGGACCGGACCCCTATGGCTACTACCTCTATGACGACACCGATACGCTGACGAATATGGCGCCTGTTTTCGAATGGCAGGAAATCGCGCCCTCCGCGGGCGGACCCGGAAACCTGGTTGAAGAAATTACCAATGAAGACGCGGACACAGTTACCTATCCCCTGCCCTTTTCTTTCCCTTTTTACGGTCAGTCTTACAATACCATTGGTTTATGTTCAAACGGCTTTGCCGAATTCAGTACATCAACTTACCGTTTCGGTGCCAATACCATGCTGCCGACCGTGGGCGGTCCTCGACGGCTGGTTGCTCCTTTCTGGGATGACCTGGCCCCAAACCTTAACGGCGATATCGTCTATTTTCATGACACCCTGAATCACTGCTGGCGTCTGGAATTCAAGGATTGCGCCCACTACGACAACTACGGTAACCAAGAAACATTTCAGCTGGTGCTCCGCGATCCAGCTTATTATCCGACTCCAACCGGCGATGGCGAGATATTGATTTATTATGATTCGGTAGCCGATGCCTCGAGTAATACGGTTGGCATCGAAGACGAAACGGAAACCAGGGCTATTCAGTATGTTTTTAATGATAATTACGATCCCGCTGCCGTTTTAATCATCTCGGGCCGGGCGCTCCGAATTACCACCCTTGCTCCGGACAGCGGACGGCCATCGCCCTGGCTGTACTGTGCGCGTCTGGTGATGCGCGATTCCACCGGTGGCAACAATAACGGCATGCTCGAGCCAGGCGAAACGGCGACGATCACCGTCACCGCTGCCAACGGCGGCGACACGACTGCCTATCAAACCCGCGCCTTGCTTTCCACCACTGATCCCGACGGTTTTGTCACCGACAGCCTTGCCTTTTTCGACGATATCGAACCGGGCGATACCGTGAGCAACTCCCGCGATCCCTTCTTGCTCACTGCTGCGCAAACTCCCGGTGACAGCATGATCGAACTGTTCATCCGTTTTGACGCGGAAAATGTCCATGCGCCCGCCTGGGCTTTTTACACTCTTCATTTGTATCGAGCGGACCCGGTCACGGAAATAACCTTCAAACTGCCCTCAACGCTTACGGAATTGACTGTCAAACCCAATCCTTTCCGTAACTGGACGATAATCAACATCAACCAGAATGCCCATAACATCAAATTGAGCATATATGATGTCTCCGGGCGCCGGCGGCGGTCATTTTTCATCCCCCGCCATTCAGCAGCCGGACCCCAGGCAATTTTTTGGGACGGCACTGATCAAAAGGGTCATCCCGTTCCCGCCGGCGTTTATTTTGTTCAAGTCGAAGCCCATGCGACCTGTCAAACAAAAAAAGTAATCCGATTGGAATGATTTTTCTGCTGTTCTTGCTGGTCATTGATCCCCGCTATCACCACCATGCCGAAGTCCTCGCTCAATTAGATTCCCTCGCTCGTCAGCATCCCGGCCTAACGCGGCTGGACACGATCGGAGTCAGCACGAGAGACTCCCTCCCGATTCCTGCGCTCATGATTTCCGATCACGCGGCTTGCGACGAAGATGAACCTGCGGTCTTGTTTATCGGCGGTCATCATGCCGAAGAAGTACTGGGCGTGGAAATCTGCCTTTACCTGGCCCAGGATTTACTGAAGCGGTACGGGCTTGATTCAGCCATCACTGACTGGATCGATAACCGGGAAATCTGGATCATACCGGATCTCAACGCGGAGGGACATGAAGTTGTGATCAATGATCTCGACACCACCTGGCGCAAGAACAAAAGGGACAACAACCGAAACGGCGTCTTCGATATTGAAGACGATGGCGTTGATCTCAATCGCAATTACGATTTTTATTGGTTTTTAGGGGGAGCCCGCGATTCTTCGTATGAATATTACCGCGGTCCCGGCCCATTCTCGGAAAACGAAACCCGGGCGGTCCGGGATCTGGTGCAGCGTCGTCCCTTTATTTTGGCGGTTAGTTACCATTCCGCCCGGACCGGTCTGGGCCAGGTGGTCTATTATCCCTGGCACCACGCCGGCGGGTATGCCCCGGATATTCCTTTCATCCGGTTGGTCGCCGACTCCCTTGCCAAATCAATCCCGCGCGACGACGGTAACGGAACATACTTTGCTTTGATCGGCGAGGGATTAGAAGGCAACGCCCGAAATTGGCTTTATGGCACCGCGGGCATTTTTGCTTTCGATATTGAAGTCAGCACCACCTGTCAACCCCCCGGGGCAAAAGTTGACAGCATTTGTATCCGGAATCTGGGCGGCGCGTATTATTTGCTCAAAAAAGCCAGTTCCTGTATCATCACCGGTCTGGTCACAGACAGCCGCACCGGACAGCCCCTTGCCGCCGAGATTATCTTGAACGGCTTTTATGATCCCCTGCTCACCCCCCGGGGCAGCGATCCGCATTTCGGCCGCTTCCGCCGCATTGTCAACCCGGGAACTTATTCCCTGACCATACAGAGAACTGGTTATCGGTCCAAAACCATAACCAGCGTTTCCGCCGCTCACGGAGCAGAAACCAAACTGGACATCGCCCTGGAACCGATGGTCTTTACCACTCCAGCCGAGAACATTGAGCCAATCAGGATTTTTCCCAATCCACAAAACGGACAATTGCTGATCCGCCTCAATCCGGCCGCCGATATCCAGAAGCTTTCTTTATACAACCGCGCTGGTCAGCTATTGTTCAGCATCGAGCGACCAAAACCGGAAACGGTTTTGCCGTTAACTGACCAGCAACGACGCCGCATGGCCGATGGTGTCTATTTCGCGGTCGCTCAAACTCCTGGTGGAAAAATAACAAGAAAAATTGTGTTGTTTCATCCATAAACTCAGCCGCGGTAATCGGTTTTTACTTTATTTGATGGTGGTCAAAATCAGCAAACAAGTTCCAGCCCAAAGAGTCAGGCAGATCAGCATGGGCAAATCGGCGATAATCGCTTTTTCCGGCGTATCCGTCGCTGCTCCCTGGAAGGTGATGAATAAATATCGGAAAACGCCGAACAGGACATAGGGCACGGTTATAATCAAATTCCGGGTATGAAACTTAGCCACGGTTTCCGGAGCCAGCGTGTAAAGGCAGTAAGCGACAATGCAAGCCGCGGCGACAATTGTTATCAACTGATTTAAGAATTCAATTGTGTAGGCACCAAGGGTGTGACGATGACGCACCGCCTCCGCCCCGAGCCGCATGATCTCAAAACGGCGTTTGGCAATAACCAAAAACAGAGCCAGCAGCATGGTGCAAATCAACAGCCAGGACGAGATCGTGACCCCGATCACCAGGGCACCGGCAATCGCGCGGATTACATAACCGGACGCCACGAAGAGCAATTCAAGGATGACAATCTTTTTAATACCCAGGGAGTAAACCAGCATCACCAGCAGGTAAATCACCGCTGACCACAGAAATGATCTGGAAAGAAACGCCGCGGCCGCGACCGAAATTATTACGGTGATCGTGGCGATGACCGCGGCGCGAGAGCGGGAAACGCGCCGGGCCGCGATCGGGCGCCGCGATTTCAAAGGATGGTGCTGATCTTCCCTGATATCAATGAGGTCGTTGATGATGTAAACGGCGCTGCTGAGCAAACAAAAAACCGCAAAGGCCGCGAGGGCCTTGCTGACTTGATGTGGATCAAGAAAAGAACGGCTGAAAATTAAACCGGCTAAAATAAAGAGATTTTTTCCCCACTGCTGGAGGCGAAACATCCTCAGGTATTCAACCATTTCTTACGGTTCCAGGTGTTGCCCGATTCGCTCTGGAAAAACTCAAAACTCGGTGGCGCTCGTAAAGGTGAAGTCCCGGATTTTTAACGCGGGCACAAAAATACCCCGGGCAAAACGGCCACCATAGCCGGGCTCATAGGGTACCAGTTCTGAGGGCCGGCCTACCGCCTCCACGCGGTTAAGAGCGGCGACAAGATTTTCTGTAAACCGAAAATTTTTCACGGCCCGGCTGATTTTGCCGTTTTCCACCAAAAAAGTACCGTCTCGGGTCATGCCGGTGATAACCATTTTAAACGGATCAATAACATTGGTGTAATGCAGACGGGTCACAAGGATGCCGCGTGTCGTATTGCGGATCATTTCAGCCAGTGTCTCCCCGCCGCTTTTCATGATCATGTTCATGGGCACCGGGCCAAAAGGATTGGGGCCGGGCATGGCGTGGCCGGTGTTAACTTTTTTCGCTCGGGCCGCGGTCAAAGAATCATAAACAACATTGACCGCTACGCCGCGGTCAATCAGCACCAGCCGGCGTTTGGGCACGCCCTCAAAATCAAAAGCCGCGGCATAGCCGTGGCGGTTGAAGGGATCATCGATGATCGTGATCCGCGGATCAAAGACCTGCTGTCCGAGCTTACCGGTTAAAAACGATCGACCTTCCTCAAACATCTTGCCATTGAAACCATAGTATCCCAGATAAGATATCAAATCCTGCACGGCCAGGGGTTCAAAAATCGTTGTGTAAGCCCCGGGTTCAAGGGCAATCGGATCCGCCGCGGCAATGGCCTTCTGCGCAGCTTTTTCCGCGATTTTACCGAAATTCATCTTTGCGGCGTAACGTGACCCGGTTTGAACGTACCCGGAAGAAGAAGCCCCGGTCATGACAATATTGCAGAAAATATCACTGCTGCGGTCGTAGGCGAACGTGCCGAGATTATTGGCGACCGCAATTTCAGCCGTACCGTTGGAGACGGATCCAAACGCCGTCAGCGAATGGCGACGGGCGACCTTGATAATTTCTGCGACAGCCTGCGCCCGCTGCTGGTTCTGATAACGAGCGGTAGCGGGGATGAAACTCCGGCTGGACCGGTAGGCGGCGTTTTTCACTTTGGGCAATGACTGGAAATCAGGGTTGTCCTTCTGGAAAGAAGCAATTCGTTCTGACCAGGCCACGGTTTCTTTGATCTTGCTGGGATCGAGGGCGTTGGTGGAAGCATAACCGATTTTTTTGCCAAAAATCGACCGCACGCCGATCGTCGTGTTCTCTTCGTTAACATTTTGATGAATATAATTATTGGCAAAACGGGTCAGCGCCTGATGATAGTTATAGACCACAACTTCGACCTGATCCGCCCGGGACAGGCCAAACACCATCGTGCATATTTTCCTGGCTTGAACTTTACCAATCATAATGCTCCTTTGTGATGATCATCGGGTAAAAACACCGGTTTGCAATATATTGCTTTATCACCTTTCAATGACCGATTGTATTCGAACCCGGAGAAAAGTCAAGATGCGATGAGCGATCGGCCGGGAACAGGATGCGAAATTCGGTGCCGGAGCCCTTCTGACTCAGCACTTCAATTTCGGCCAGGTGATCTTTGAATATTTGTCGGGCAATGAAAAGCCCAAGCCCGGTGCCGCCTTGCTTGGTCGTGAAA
>CBFGIH010000016.1:0-4519 GCA_965648775.1 Caldifarciminota bacterium
GGCGATTTGCGACACCGACGTCCGCAAAATTGATCTATTGGGCACTAAGTACAACATCACTTACCGCTATCAGGATTTTGAGGAGATGATCAGGAATGAAAACATTGACGCTTGTGTGATTTCTACCCCCAACTACCTGCACGCGCCGATGATCATCTCGAGCCTGGAATATGGCAAGGATGTTCTGTGTGATTATCCCATGGCGATCAACCTGAAGGAGGCCCAGGAAGTTGCCCGCATCGCCCGGCGGTCAAAAAACTGCCTGGCCATGGCTCTTTCCGACCGTTTCCGGCCCGATGTTCAGACCCTGAAAAAATTCATTAAAGAAGGCGAACTCGGTGACATTTATTACATCAAAACCGGCTGGCTGATCGGTTCGACGAACTGGACCCTCAATCCCTGGCGGCAGGAGTATTTGAAAAGCGGCGGCGGAGCGTTCCTGAGCCTGGGCGTGGGCTTGCTGGACACCGCCCTTTACCTCCTGGAATCAAAATCCATCACCTCCATCTTTGCTTCGACCCACAAGAAAAATTCCGCGTCCAGCGTGGAAGACACCGCGATGTGCATTATCAATTATCATGATGGCACGCTGTTGACAATCGAGGTTGGCTGGTCTTTGATTTTTGACCGTGATTTCCGGTACTGCAACATCTTCGGTAAAAAGGGCGCTGCCCTGCTCAACCCCTTAAAAATTCAAAAAGAATTGCATAATGAACTGGTCAATGTCACGCCGACTTTTCCGCAGAAAAATATCTTCCGCGCCGCCTATGACCTGCAGGCGCAGTTCTTCATCGAATCCCTCAACCGCGGTTCGCCGCCGCCGTTCGGCTACGAAGACGGGCTGCTCATTGCCCGGATCACCGATGCCTTTTACGAATCGGCCCGCAAGCAGAAATTAATTAACATTTGAACTTTTGAAGAATAAAATCTGGCTGGTCTTTTTGTCCGCGGTCGCGATTGCCCTGGCTTTCCATCCCTTGCATCTTTCCTTCCTGGCCTGGTTCGGCCTTGTACCCCTGTTGTTCACCCTGGAAAGCGCCGCGCCGCGCCGGGCTTTTCTATATGGCCTGGTTTTTGGTGCGCTCGTTGCCCTGTTTTCTCTTTTCTGGCTGGTGTTTTTGCAGATCCCGACCGCGGTCAAAATCCTTATGGTTTTCGGGCTGGTCTTGCTTTTTTTGTATCTGGGCCTTTTCTGGGCCGTCGCCTGCCTAATTGCTAACCGTACTACGATCTGGCTCCTGCCGGCAGCGGTCGCCGGATTGGAATACGTACGCGGCCTGGGTGAACTTGGCTTTCCCTGGCTCACCTTCGGTTATACCCAAGCCCGTTATCCTCTGATCATTCAACAGGCCTCGATCTACGGCGTTCTGGGCGTTAGTTTCTGGCTGGTGCTAATCAACCTTCTGGTTTATCGGCTGCTCTGTCACCACCGTGCAGTCTATGCCCTGGCCCTGACGCTTGCGATCGCTTTGCCCATGCTTTACGGTGCGCTCCGTCTGGGCCAGACCTATGACCGCTACGTTGTGGTCGGCGTGATTCAGCCCAACATTGATCCCAATATGAAATTAACCCGCGGTCTGCGTGCTGCCACGTTTGACTGCCTGCTCGGGCTGACTCGAACCTGCCACCAGCAGAGCCGAGATTCCCTGGATCAACCCTGCGACTTGATTGTCTGGCCTGAATCCGCCGTACCGGTGCTGATCCGTTCCAGCCGCGAATACCGGGATTTAGTGCTGGCCCTGGCGGACAGCATCCAAACCCCCATACTCATCGGTTCGCCCGTCATTGACCGCGTTGAAAGAAAAATTTACAACGCGGCAATTCTGGCCGAGCCAGGATTGCTCATGGAACAAGAATACCGTAAAATTCACCTTGTGCCCTTCGGCGAGCATATTCCCTTCGACCGCTGGGTGCCTTTGTTCAGAAAAATTGATCTCGGGGAAGGGGATTATTCGGCGGGATCCAATTTTACCATTTTTAAAACCCGGGCCGGCCGTTACGCTTGTTTGATCTGTTTTGAATCTATTTTTCCCGAACTCTCCCGGGAGTTCTGCCGCCGCGGCGCGGCCGTGTTGCTCAACATCACCAACGACGGTTGGTTCGGACCGATATCAGGACCGCAGCAGCACAATGATATGGCAATTCTCCGCGCGGTGGAAAACGGCCGGCCGCTGGCGCGCAGCGCCAATACCGGCATTTCCATGGTAGTTGACAGTCGGGGCCGAATCCTGCGGGAACTGCCCCTGTTTAAACCCGGCTATATTGTATGTCGCCTGCCGCTGGATGGACAGGTGACTTTTTACCAGCGGACCGGTGATTTCCTGCCAATTTTATGCTTGATAGTCCTAACCGCGGCTTTGCTATTAACCCGTCGCCCGTCCCATTATAAAATTTAACCATTTAGCCGGGTCAGCCTTGACAATTGATGATGCCCCAAGTATACTTAAGTATATGAACGAACAGGAATGGACCAGAAGTTTTGTCAATATCGCGGAACTGCTACTGGAGAACAAAACTCTGGACAGTGTTTTTGACACGATCGCCCAAACCGCCTGTTCCTTTTTCAACGCCTCAGCTTCCTCCATCATGTTATTTGACCAGGAGCGGGAATATCTGACTATCGCTCGTGCTTACAATCTCTCGCCCGAATATCTTAAGGTGGTCAAAGTTCGGCGCGGCGAGGAAATCGCGGGCAAGGTCTGCGAGACAAAAAAATCTCGCATTATCCCGGATGCGATCGACTTTTTTACGCAGTTGAAGGCCGATTTCACGGTTCAGTGGATCAAGCGTGAAGGATTGCAGTCCCTGGTCTGTGCACCGCTCATGCTCCGCGATGAAGCCATTGGCTGCCTGAATATTTATTTCCGCTATCCTCTGGCCTCCTTCGCCGGTGAGAATCACCTCGATTTTTTCACCAAACTGGCTGCCCTCGCCATTGCCCACATCCGTCTTTTTGAAGAAAGCCGGGAACGGGCGGGCATGCTATCCATGCTGGGTGAGATCGGATTGTTTCTCACTTCCTCGTTCAACGGCGATGAAATCATGAAGACCTTTCTGACCACGGCAGTCCGGATCACCAACACCGAAACCGGCACCATCATTCTGCTTCATGAACCGCCGGACGGCCGCTCCACGAACTGCGACTACCATCTGGACATGAAAGAACCAAAAATTTATGAATCGGTTTCCCGCCACGAAACTCCCCTGCTTAAAAAAATTGTCGAAAGCCGCAAAGCCCTGGTCATTTCCGATTTGTCCGTCCAGACCGAAGTAGACATATCTGAGCTTTTCCTGCCCAACGGCAGTTTAATCGCCCTGCCGATGTTCGCCAAGGACCGAATCCTGGGGCTCATGGCCGTCCACCGCAGCCGGCCTCGGGCTTTCACCCGGGAGGAAGCTGACTACCTTTCCATCCTCTGCAGCCACGCCGCCGCGGCGCTGGAAAATGTCCGGCTCTATGATGAGATCTCCCGCGAAGCGAAACAAACGGCCATGCTTTATGAAATCAGTCAGAGTTTTATCTCCACCCTCGATCTGGACCAATTGCTCAAAAATATTTTGAAACGGTTCATCGAAGTCTTTGGCTACCTCAACCTGGCGATTTTCCTCATCGACGAAGAAAATCAAACCCTGCGCCTTCGATCCTACATTAACTATCCCGATTACGTAAAAAATATCCGCATCAAAATCGGTGAAACCGGCATCACCGGTCATGTTGCCGCCACCAGGCAGATGTATTACGCACCAGATGTTTCGCGAGACCGTCATTACTACAAGGGCGTCAGCGAAGCTAAGAGCGAGGTCTGCTTTCCCCTGATGGTCGGCGAGCGCATCATCGGCGTGCTCGACGTGGAAAGCCCCGAAATCAACGGTTTTAGCCCTGACCACATCAACCTGCTTTCGATCTTGAGCGCCCAGGTCGCAATTGCCCTGGAGAATTCCCGGCTGTATGAGGAAGCCCGGCGTCTGTCCCTGACCGATCCGCTCACCCTTCTGCCCAACCGCCGCAGTTTCGAAATCACCCTGGACAACGAAATCCGGCGGTCAGAGCGTTACCACCGCACATTTTGCGTGCTCATGATTGACTTTGATAATTTCAAGAATTATAACGATAAATTCGGCCATCCTGCCGGCGATGAAATCATTCAGAAATTCAGCGGTCTGATGAAGGATTCCATCCGCGATGTGGATTTCCTGGGTCGTTACGGCGGTGACGAATTCATCGCCATCTTGCCGGAAACTGAACCGATTTTTGCCGGTGAGGTTGCGGATCGGATGCGCAAGAAGATCGCGGCGCAAAACCTCAATCCCCAGGTTACCCTTTCCATCGGCATTGCCACCTTTCCCCTAGACAGCCGCCTGCGTGACCAGCTGATCCATCTGGCCGACCAGGCCTGCTACGAATCCAAGGAATTGGGCGGTAACCGCATCAGTTACGTAGCCAGCAACAACCAAACAACTTCTTAACACTTTCCCCCTTATCCAACCGCATTTTTAATATGATCTTTATCTGTTTCAA
>CBFGIH010000016.1:4529-13628 GCA_965648775.1 Caldifarciminota bacterium
AAGTTGCAACATTTTTGTTGCAGTTCCGCAACTTGTTTGATAGAAAAGTTATACTAGTAAAGAAAATAATGCCGGTCGGTACGATCATAACTGGCACGGTTTGTGTATTATCTAATGAAGATTGACGCTTATTTTATATTAAATATACTTTATATTAATGAAAAAAAATTTCAGTGCCATATCTGGTTTTCCGGGCAGAACGGCATTTTTAGGCATTGCCCTGCTCATGGGTTCATGCCAACAAAATGATTATTCCTATACATTAAAGACAATTTACGAAACAACGGCACGATCCTTGATCGCGGTCGATATCAATAGCGACGGAACCGATGAGATTATCGAATGCATCGGACCATGGGCATACATCAAAAACCAACAGGGTTTTTTACTCCGTCAAATCACTTTCACGACTTCGTCTTTTTACCCGATCGGCGCCTTTGACCTGGATAAAAAACCACCCCTGGATCTGGTTTTTTATTATCGCTCCGACACCATGATTTATTTATCGATTGTTTACAACGCCGATTCCATGGTTAACCGTCTGGTAGTTCAGGGCCGGGATATCCACCCGGCCACGATCGCCAAATATGACTGTGATATTTTCAACGCGCAGGCCATGGATGTGAACAATGACGGTTATAATGACTTGTTGTTCCAGATCTCGACCGGGTATGACCTTTATCCGCGGGGTTTGATGGCGTATGACGCCAGGGCCGGCCAGGAACTCTGGCATCATTGGATTGGCTGCTCGCCCGGCCCGCAACCACCTATGGTGTATGATCTTGATAACGATGGACAAAAAGAAATAATTTTTGGCACCGCCTCCAGCAACAACGGCGGCAATCTCAATGGCATTGATGATTATCATTCGTGGCTGGTTGCCTTGAATAACCAGGGGCATCGGCTCTGGCAGACTAAAATCGGCGGCAGAACCACCAATGTAAAATTTTGGATCAGCGAACCTGATCATGACCGTTCAATCACCATCATTGCCTGCGCAGTGTCCGGCCTGGCTGAAACTGAAGATACCAATTTAATCGCGCTAATTGACCCCGCGGCGGGAAAGATAACAAAATATCTCAAAGTTGGTCAGCGTTACCTCGGTTTTGCTGTCTATGACTACAACCGTGACGGCAAAACGGAAATACTGACGGGCAACCACGACGGCAAGTTAAGAATCTTCAATCTGCAGCTGGAACTGCTGGCCGACCAGCAAATGGAACCGATGACAGAATTGACCGCGGTGCAGGATATAAATCAGGACGGTTACCAGGAACTGATGCTGACCGACGGCAGCGGAAAAATCACGGTCCTCAACGAACACTTGAGGCCGATTCTGGTTTTTTCGACCGGTTTCGGCCGCATTGATTATTTCAAGATTGCCCGCGACCAGGACCGCTGCCGGTTAATTGCCCAGACCCAGATCAGCCAGGACCAGGTGCAATCCAGGCTTTACGAACTGACCATATCTTTAAAACCGTACCTTAACCCGCTAATCCTGGCTTTCCTGGCCAGCGTCATCCTGCTCATCATGCTGGGCTTAATACTTCATCAGCATTATCGTTTCCGACGGCTGGTTAGGTATTTTTTCAATCAGGCGCCCATGGGCATGCTGGTTTTGGACAAGCACAACCGACCTTTGTTCCGCAACGAAAGATTTTATTCCCTGGTCGGCGGCGAAAAAAAGAATATTGACCGCCTGCTGGCATACCCAGATTTGAAAAAGCATCTTTCGGTCTCGGCTGCGGCCGCGAATTTCAACCTGGCGTGGTCGGGAAAAAACCTGGAAATCATGATTTATCGGCTGGGCACCCGCAAACTCGTGGTCGTGCTTGATCGGACTAGCGAACGCGAATCCCGATCTCTGATTTCCTGGTCCGTGATTGCTCAGCGGCTGGCGCATGAAATAAAAAATCCACTTTCGACCATCAAGCTGGCTGTGCAACGAATCCGGGACGTGCAGCATCCGTCTTCCAGCCGCCAGGCCCGCAAGGCAGAGCAATATCTGCAAATCATTGACGATGAAACTGAAAGACTGCGGGAAACGACCAATAAATTCATGCGCATCCTGACCCTGGGAAAAATGGACCTGCGGGTCCATGATCTCAATGAAATTCTTGGAAAAGTTCTTCAATCTTACCGCGGCAAGATCCCCCAGAAAGTTAAAATTACGAAGAATTTCTACCAGCCCCTGCCCAGGATCACCTGTGATGGCGACCAAATTTCCATGCTCTTTACCATTTTGCTGGATAACGCCCTCCAGGCGGTCAACGAAACCGGCGAATTGATCCTTAGAACCAATCTGGTGGAAATCGTGGATCCGGACGCGGCATTAAATCATATCTGCCCCTGCGTGGAAATTACCATTGAAGACACTGGTCCAGGCATGCCGACCGAAGTCATGGACCGATTATTTCAGCCGGTCAATTCAGCCAAGACCGGCGGCACCGGCATCGGCCTGGTCATCGCGCACCGCATCGTCGAAGAGCATCACGGCAAGATAACCATTAATAGTACCCAAGGGGTTGGCACCGTCGTCCAGGTGCTCATTCCTGTCAAGGATTTAAAACTAATTGCTTCTTAATAGATGAAACAAAGGATCAAAAGCGGCCGCGTCTTAATCGTGGATGACGAACTTCCGATATGCCAACTATTAAAAGAGTTGCTGGAAGACGTTGGTTACCGGGTAGATTATGTTTTAAACGGCAATGATGCGCTGTCCGCGATAAAAAGCGAACCGCCCGATCTGCTCCTGCTGGACATCCGCCTGCCGGATCTGGACGGGGTCAGTGTGCTAAAAAAAATCAAGGAAAATAATCCCGGCACGGCCGTAATTATCATCTCGGCCTTTGGCACGGTGGCCCTGGCTACCGAAGCGATCAAAACCGGCGCCGAGGACTTTATCGAAAAGCCCCTCGAAGCCAACCGCGTGCTGACCACGGTGCGCAACACCATGGAAAAAATTGAATTAAAAAAACAGGGTGATACCCTGAAAAAGGAACGGCTCAAGGATTATCCGATACTGGGCAATTCCCCGGTGATGCTAAAAGTCGTCCACCTCATCGATAAATGCGCAGGCGTTGATTCGCCGGTTTTAATCACGGGCGAAACCGGCACCGGCAAGGAGCTGGTCAGCCGCAATATCCATTTGAAAAGTTCCCGCTGTGCGGGACCGTTCATCGCGGTCAATTGCGCGGCCCTGCCCTCCGAATTGATTGAGAGTGAATTATTCGGTTATGAAAAAGGCGCCTTCACGGACGCGCGGGCGCGCAAAATCGGATATTTCGAATTGGCCCACGGCGGCACCTTGCTGCTCGATGAAATCGGTGATATGAGCCCTCCGGCCCAGGCCAAGGTTCTGCGGTTCCTGGATGACAGCCTGATCATGCGCCTGGGCAGCGTGGAACCGGTTACCGTGGATGTGCGCATCATCGCGGCGACGAACCAGGACTTAATGGATTTGATCCGCGCGAAGCAATTTCGCGAAGACCTTTACCACCGCCTTAATGTCCTGCCCGTCAACCTGCCGCCTCTGCGGGAAAGAGGATATGACATAATTTTGCTGGCGGAAACCTTCCTGGCCGCGGCCAGCCGGGAGCACCGCAAACCGCTCAAAAACCTCAGCCGAAAATCAGAGCAGTTCTTGCTCAATCAATCCTGGCCGGGCAATGTTCGGGAACTCAAACACCTCATGGAAAAAATTGTTATCCTGACCGATGAAACCACGATTGAAACTGAAATCATAGAAGAAATGATGGAAATCAACCAAAAAAACCAGACCGGAGAATTTATCGGTGACGGCATTGAACAGGCCAAGACTGAATTTGAAAAAAAATACATACTGGGCGTATTGAATCAAACCGGCTGGCGGCTGGGACGAACCGCGGAAATGCTGGGCGTCAACCGAACCACGCTGTTCCGAAAAATAAAAAAACTGGGAATCAGCAAAAACCGGCGGTAACCCGGTTCAGGACAATGCCCGTTTCATGATCCTGATGATTTCTCTGACCTCGTCTTCATGATTGTAAAAGTGCGGAGAAAAACGCAGGGCCTGATTACGCAAGGAGAGCGCGACCCGGTGCCGGGTCAGGTGACGATAAACCCGGCCTACGGCACCGGGCGGAACCGCGGTCAGTATACCGGAAATCCGGGTCCCGACCGGCGTTAAAAGAGTACAGCCCATGGCGGTCAAGCCCCGCCGGAGGATGGTAACTAGTTCCCGGATCCTGTTTTCCACCTTATCCATTCCGCACCGCTGCAATAACCGGGCATTGACGGCCAGTGCGTGCGTCAACAGGGCATTGCGCGTGCCCATCTCTAACCGCCGGGCGTCCGGATACAATGCCGGCAGGTCGTTGATATTGATGAAATCCCGCCACTGCCGGCCGAGCCAGCCAGTCGGAGAACCAGTCAATCGCTGGAAATTTTTCCGGTTGACGTACAGGAAACCGATACCCTGTCCGCTGAAGAGCCACTTGCTGCCACCAGTGGCGAGATAATCCACATAGGTTTTACTCAGATCAAGTTTCAGGGCGCCCACCCCCTGCATACCGTCAACCACGAACCGAACCGAGCGTTCAGCCAGGTATGAACCCAACCGATCCAGATCCAGCACCTCACCGGTGAAATAGTTGACCCAATCCACAATCACTGCCCGCGTCCTTTTATTGATATGGGACTTGACCGCCGCGATGGGATCGCGGCCGCGGAACTGGACATAAATCCGCTGGGTTTCCGGCCAATTTTGATCCACGCAGCAGCGGACCGTCGGGAAAACTTCATCCATGATAATCACGCGGTCACCGCGGGTCAAAGACAAACTGCCAAGGGCAAGAAAAATGCCATGGGAAGTGTTGGCAGTGAAGGCGATTTCGGCGGCGGTGGCCGACAGCAGACCGGCGACTGCAGCGCGCGCCTGTTCCAGGCGTCGGAAATACTCCCGGACCGGGAAATCCGCCTGCTGGGAATACAATTTCAAATCCGCCTCCAGCGCCCGGCGGGCCGGCAGAGACAGAGGCCCATTGGAAGCGTGGTTAAAATAAATCAATCGGCGCGTCACCGGAAATAACCGGCGACATTTATTAAAGGTCACAGGTTATCCTCGCGGTTCTGGTGATCGAAGGTCCATTCGTGATTGATCAAAACCGGCGCGAAAACATCATCCGGCATTTCCTTCAGAAACGGAGAAATCTCACTGACCATGAAATTCCCCCGGTAAGAAAGACGTTGGTTGGCCGAAGTCAGGTAAAGTTTCTTACGGGCGCGGGTGATGCCGACATAGAAAAGCCGACGCTCTTCCTCGTAGCGGTTTTCTTCATAAGAACGGTGATGAGGCAGGATTCCATCCTCCAACCCCGTGATAAACACCGTGTCGAATTCAAGCCCCTTGGCATTGTGCAGGGTCATAAGCGAGACCCGGCCTGTCCCCTGCCAGTCGTCGATATCGCTGCGCAGGGACACCTGCTCCAGATAGTTCGCTAACGTAGCCGTGGGAAAGGTTTTCACGAAATCGTTAATGGAGATCAATAACTCTTCCACGTTCTTGCGGCGCAGATACTCCTCTTCACTGGCATGTTGCGCTAACCGCTCGAGGTAACCAGATTCGCGGGCGATATTCAGGGCCAGTTCATAAAGATTCGTCTGATCGCCAAGCTGACGGCACTTATCGATCAGCGCCACGAAATCACGAATCCCGGCGCGCGCCCGGCGGCCGAGACCATCAATTTGATCGGCGGTATGCAGGGCTTCAAAAAATGAAATCCGCTGCTGGGCCGCCAGCTCCCGGATCCGTTCCATGGTCTCCGCGCCGATGCCGCGGGGCGGTAGATTGATAATGCGCCTCAAACTGACCAGGTCGCGCGGATTATTGATGACCTTGAGGTAAGCCAGCATATTCTTGATTTCGGCCCGATCGTAAAATTTCAAGGCGCCCACCACCTCGTAGGGAATGCGCAACTTGACGAAGTATTCTTCAAAAGACCGGGACTGGTAATTCAACCGGTAAAAAACCGCGATCGTGCTTAAATCCGCGCCTTCGGCTTGCAGGGCCAGGATTCGGCGCGCTACGTAATTAGCTTCATTTTTATCGTCTGCGGCCTCGTAGTATTCAATCTGCTCGCCGGTCTCGTTCTCACACCACAGCACCTTGGCCTTGCGCTGGCGGTTATTCTTCACGACTGCGGAAGCTGCCCGAAGAATGATTTTGGTGGAACGGTAATTCTGTTCAAGTTTTATGATTTTGGTGTCTGGATAATCTTTTTCGAAATCGATGATGTTCCGGATTTCGGCTCCCCGCCAGGAATAGATTGATTGATCGTCATCACCAACCACGCACAGGTTACGGTGCCCCTGAGCTAAAAGCCGGGTAAGCACGTATTGGGCGTGGTTGGTATCCTGGTATTCATCAACCAGGATATAGCGAAAGCGATTCTGGTAATAACGGCGGAGCTGGGAATCCCGTTCCAGCAGACGAACCGTCCACAAGATGAGATCATCAAAATCGAGCGCGTGGTAATCGCGGAGTTTTTGATCATACCGGCGGTATAACTCGGGAAAAACCTGGCGGAGATGACGATCCGCGGGCACATATTCATCAGCCGCAAGCAGATTCTCCTTGGCGCGGCAGATGAGTTTTAACGCCGGTTCCGCTTTCAAAAACTTAGGGTCAATCTGCATATCGGTCAGCACTTCACGAAGCACGGATAACTGATCGCTTTCATCATAAATCGCAAACGATTTGGGCAGACCGATCCGGTCTCCGGCACCGCGCAAAATCGCCGCGCAGGTCGCATGAAAGGTCTTAACCCAAATCTGGGGGTCGGCCGCGCCGAGCAAACGGCAGACCCGGCCACGCATTTCATCCGCCGCCTTATTGGTAAAGGTTACGGCCAGGATTTCCTGCGGCGAAACGCCATAATGCCCGATAAGATAGGCGATGCGGTAGGTGATGACCCTGGTCTTGCCACTGCCGGCACCGGCCAGAATCAGAATCGGACCGTGCTCAATCTGAACCGCCTTTAATTGTTCCGGGTTTAGCTCACGGGTGATGTCAATCACACGAACCCGTATTGTTCAAAAAAGCTGGATAAAATAAAGGCGATATTCGTTTTCAGATCTGCGCTTACGACGGCTTTACTTTTTCCACTAATTCCTTTTTGAATATCTTGGACGGTTTGAAAAACGGCACATACCGGTCAGGCAGAGTATAGGCCTTGCCGCTCTTGGGAGCCTTGGCGGTCCGACCCGGTCTTTTTCTCAGTTCAAATGTCCCAAACCGCCTTATTTCCACGCGTTTGTCCCTGATCAGAATCTCAACCACGGCATCCAGAAAGGAATCAATCAGTTTTTCAATATCCACCTTGGTATAAACCGCGCCAAATTTCTCGGCAATCTTTTCGATCAGAAGTTCCCTTCTCATAGCTCCTCCTTAGGATACCGAGCCATATTGCTACAGCCCGTTTTTACTCTCCGCAGCCGGTACAGGAACTCCGGCTACAGGTCGCACACCCGGATGAAGTTCCGCCGGCGGATGAATGATCAACTGCGCCCCGGCTCACAAAACCAAAAACGGAAAACAGGCGCTCAATATTTTGGCCGCCGCAATAAGGACAGGTCACTTCGCGGCCGGCATCGGTCTTCATCATAAGTTCTTCAAAAGTCTTCAAGCAGCTCCGACAACGGAATTCTATGATTGGCATAACCAGTTTATTATAGTAATTAATGCCGAAATGTCAATACAAATCATCATACGCCCACTTGCCGTTTGCGGCGTTTGGGCTTCCGGCGCTCAACCCAGGCGCGGCGATCACCAGCCCGGGTCTGCCCGGTTTCAATGAGTCTTTTGAATTCAGTCTCGGTCAGCAAACGTCGGCGGTCCTTATGCCGTCGTTCTTTTTGTTTTCTTTTTTCCATCGGGCGCCTCCCGGCACCGGAAATTATATAAAATATAATTCCGCTGTCAACTTTCATGTCGCATCGGCATGTTTGTCTCCGCCTTGACTTTTTAAAAAATATAATTACTATTACTTCATGCCGTTAAACATCAATTCCTTTTTCAAATCCTTCCGCAGTTATTTCATGAGTGATGTCGCCATTGACCTCGGCACCTGCACGACGCTCATCTACACCAGCGATCGCGGTATCGTGCTTCATGAGCCAACCGTGGTTGCCATCGACACCCGGACAAAAAAATGTCTGGCCGTCGGTGATGAAGCAAAAAAAATGCTGGGCCGTACGCCGGAAGGCATCAAAGCCATCCGGCCTATGAAAGATGGCGTCATCGCCGATTTCGAAATGGTCGAATTACTCCTGCGCACTTTCATCGAAAAGGTGCAGAAAAAGAAACTTTTCACTCGGCCGCGGATCATCATCTGTGTTCCCTCGGGTATCACGGAAGTGGAAAAGCGTGCGGTGCGCGATTCGGCCGAAGCCGCTGGCGCCCGCGAGGTTTATCTGGTTTCTGAACCCATCGCAGCCGCGATCGGGATCAACCTGCCCGTGCATCTAGCCACCGGCAACATGATCATTGATATTGGCGGCGGCACGACGGAAATCGCGGTGATCGCCTTGTCCGGGATTGTCACCAATAGTTCTATTCGAATCGCCGGTGATGAAATGGACGACGCGATCGTGCAATTCATTAAAAAGAATTACAACCTGATTATCGGCGAGCAAACCGCCGAGGAAATAAAAATCGACATCGGCAACGCATTTCCTACGGAAGAAGATCGCACCATCGAAGTCCGCGGCCGGGACCTGGTTGTCGGCATCCCCAAGACCATCAAGTTTACCAGTCATGAAGTGCGGGAAGCGATCCAGGAACCGCTGTCCATGATCATTGAGGCCGTGCGTTTAACCCTGGAACGCACGCCGCCGGAACTGGCAGCCGACATTGTTAATGCCGGCATTTACATGACCGGCGGCGGTTCCCTGTTGAGAGGCATTGATACCCTGATCCGTGAGGAGACCAACCTGCCGGTGACCGTTGCGGATGAACCCAACAAAGCGGTCGTGCTCGGCGCCGGCCGGGTTCTGGAGGATATCGCCCGTTTCGATAAAGTGCTCCTGTCCTTGAAGAGAGAATAGTTGTCCCGTATTCAA
>CBFGIH010000017.1:0-13430 GCA_965648775.1 Caldifarciminota bacterium
ATGATGGCGGTCACTTCGTTCAGCGTCAGAGTCGTGGGCAGACGTCTGCCAACCTTGAGCAGTTCCAGGTCATCGGCCGGATTTCTGGTCCGCCGGCCGGATAAAACCAGAAAGTTATAAAATCCCTTGAGGGTGGAGATCTTGCGGTTAATGCTGCGAGGATTCATGCCCAGATCAAACAAAGCGTGAATATAATTCCGGATCAAGACGGTATCAACATCCTCCGTATTCCGTTTTTGTTCATGGATAAAATTAAAAAATTGTCTGAGATCATAAAGATAGGAACGGATGGTGTTTAATTCATTACCCTGGGCAGCGAGGTGCTCGGCAAATCGGTTCAGTTCGAGCTCAAACCCGTTCACATCCTGACCACCAGCTCGCGCGGATAAGAAGTCAGATTGACGATCGTACCGGACGGAGCAACGTAGGCCACGTCTTCCAGGCGGATGCCGAAGCCCTGATTCGGATAATAAAGACCGGGCTCAACCGTGAAAACCGCGCCTTTTTTTATCGTATCCCGGTTGTTCTTGAGTAGTCCAAAGGTCGGCGGTTCATGGACATTGAGCCCCAAACCATGACCCAGCGTATGGCAATAGCCTTGTTGGGTTTGCCGATTACTCATCATCGTCGGTTGTCCGCGTTCTTCGAAAAAACGGCAGAGTTTTTTTTCGATTTCAATGGTGCGGCGGCCAATTTTCAGCCAGCCGAAAATCGCGTCCTGGGCCTGACACACGATCTGGTAAAGCGAAATTATCTTCTCGGGTGCCGACTGGAAACAGACGGTGCGCGTGAAATCAAAATAATAACCGCCGCCGATTTCCTGGGGGAAAATATCAAAAACAATCGTCCGGCCGGTTTCCACGGCCTGACGGTCCTGACCGGAGTTGTGAGGAACACCGGCATCGCGGCCCTGGGCGACGATCAAACCGCTGCTGTTGATCAAACCCTGCCGGAATAAATGTTCTTTGAGGGCAGCTTTGAGATCGCCGATCGTCAACGCCTGCCGAGGATTTTTATATATGCGCCGGTTTTTAATCCTCATCTTCTTGACCATATTGAGCACAGCGTCAAAACTGCGGGCTACGCCGCGGCCGGCTTGGCGAATCCGCTGGACTTCCTCCGGATCCTTGGTTTCCCGAGCGGCCGCGAGCACGTCGCAGTTCAACGGGTTGGCGATCTTAATGGCGGGGCATGCCCGATGCAGGGCTCGAAGATAATGGTAGGCATTGCCGAGCGGGGCAAAACCGTAGCAGGCGACATTACCGGTAACTTTTAGCCGATTGAATAAAAAAGCGGTGACCTGGGCGCCGGCTTCGGCGGGACTGCGCTTTTTTTCAATCAAAGCCTGAAGATCAAGGGAACTAAGGTCAAATCGGCGTAAACCAGTTTTCGCCGCTTCTTCGCGTTCGATCGATTTGTGCACGACATACGCCGGCCGGCCACGTTTTTTTATGAAACGACCGGTGATGCCGACACCGTTAAATAAATAGTACAAAGAGGGATCACTGTGGGCAGATCCTTCCGCGTACAGCGCGTCAATCTTGAAAGCAGCCATTAAACGATCCAGGTCTTTTTTCATCGGTCTCCTTTGTCAAACCGCTTAGTATCCATCGGGCGGCGGTTAATAATACGAAGCGAGTTTGAAAAAATTTTCCAGAATCACCTGACCGGCCGGGTGTTTATCATCAAAGCGTTCCGGGTGAAACTGCACACCATATATGGGATAAACCTGGTGCTTGATCACCTCAACCGGACAATTGGGCGAGTCGGCCAAAAGAACAAAATCATAAGGCAGCTTGGATACCATTTCCTCGTGGGATTGCCGAACCAGAAACCGGTCACCGAGGCCTTCAAAGAGGTCATCGTGTTCGATTTTATGCACCATGTAGTACCCGTCGTACTTCTGACCCATATGCACTATTTCCTCACCATAAGCGATGGCGATCAACTGGATGCCGAAACAAATGCCCAGCATGGGCTTGGTTTGCCGGCGGATCAATTCGTACTCGTTGGTGAAAAGCTCCATGTTGCCGATTTCCGATAGTTTCCGCTGTGAACCGGAGAGAATGACGGCATCATATTGCTTGAGGTCCTCGCTGGTCGTCAAGGTAGTATAATCGCGAATCTCCACAGTGTGCACCGAGGCATTAGTGACAATATTATACAAGTGTTCGATTTGCGGCGAATCAGGCAGATAATTATCAATTATTAGTGTTCTCATCTATCACCTCAAACAGGGTTTCATATAATTTTTTTTCGGGCACGCGTCTAATTTCCCGGCCCCGGGCGAAAATCGCGCCCACGCCCTTGCCGCAGGCAATGCCGAAATCAGCTTCGCGGGCTTCGCCCGGCCCGTTGACCACACAACCCATAACCGCGATCTTCATGAACCGGCGGTAGCGTTGCAGCCGACGTTCAACCCGGTCCGCAATACGAGCCAGATCAACCTGACAGCGGCCGCAGGTTGGACAACTGATCAAAACCGGCCCGTGCTGACGGAGGTTGAGCGCGGATAAAATTTCATAACCCGCGATCACTTCCTGAACCGGATCGGCAGTCAGGGAAACCCGGATGGTATCGCCAATGCCTTGATGCAACAGGATACCGAGTCCGACCGCGCTTCTAATGCCGCCGCGGAACGCGCGGCCAGCTTCAGTTATACCCAGGTGCAAGGGGTAATCAAATTCCTGGCGCACCTGCTGATTGGCGGCGATAGTATCGGGTACATCGCAGCCCTTGACTGAGATCACGATATCAGTGAAGCGGTGCCGGTGAAAAATACTCAGAACATCATGAAGCGTGGCGGCTATGGCCGCGGGCGTGGGATGCCGGTAGCTCTTTATGATTTTTTGCGGTAGGGAACCGGTGTTGATGCCAATGCGGATCGGAACGCCCCGATCCTGAGCGGCTTGAATGACGGCCTTTACTTTCCAGGAGGCGCCGATGTTACCTGGATTTATTCTGATTTTATCGCAGCCAGCGGAAAGAGCCGCCAGCGCGAGACGATAATCAAAGTGAATGTCGGCGATCACCGGAATCCGGGCAGCAGCTTTTATCTGACGCAGAGCATCCGCATCGTGTCGGTCGGCCACGGCCAGACGCACCAGCTCGCTGCCGGCCCATTCCAGGCGCCGGATCTGTTTAATGGTCGCCTCAACATGCGCGGTGCGGGTTTTGGTCATGGTCTGGACCGAAACCGGGTGCCCGCCACCGATGGTCAACCCACCAACGCGGACGCTGCTAACGCGGTGGCGTTTCATTCCCGTTCCCGGCGGATAACGGCTCCAAGTCGGCGCAGTTTTTGTTCAAATCTTTCATATCCCCGATCCAGGTGATAAATACGGCGGACAAAGGTCGTGCCCCGACTGGCCAGGCCGGCTAAAACCAGGGAAGCCGACGCTCTGAGATCAGACGCCATGACCCAAGCGCCGGTGAGCTGTTTTACGCCGCGGATCACGGCCAGGTCACCTTCAATGGTGATATCAGCACCCATGCGGGCCAGCTCCATGGCCTGCATGAAACGATTCTCGAATATGGTCTCCTTGATCGTGCTGGTACCGGGCACAATGGTTAACAGGGCCATAACCTGCGCTTGCATATCCGTGGGAAATCCCGGATAAGGAGCGACATAAACATCAACCGGCCGAAGACGGGCACGACCCGTCACCACCATATGATCGGCACCGATTTTGATACCCACGCCGATATTTTTTAAAATGTCAATGACCGCAGCGAGATGAGCCGGCTGACAATTTTCGATGCGAACCTGGCCTCGGCTGATGGCAGCGGCCACGGCAAAAGTTCCGGTCTCAATCCGGTCCGGGATAATGCGATACCGGGTGCCGGTCAATAGCTGGCCGCCCTGGATGGTAATTCGGGCCGTTCCCGCGCCCGAGATCCGGGCGCCGCAGGCGTTTAAAAAATCCGCGACATCAACTACTTCCGGTTCGCAGGCCGCCGGCGTGATCTCGGTAAATCCTTCTGCCATCACCGCCGCCAGCATGGTATTGATCGTCGCGCCGACTGAAGTTCCCTTGGCGCCGAGTAGGCTGACTTTCGCGCCCCGTAAACGCCGGGCCTGCGCGCAAACATATCCATTTTCAATTGCGATATCGGTGCCCAGCGCCCGCAATCCCTTTAAATGCAGGTCAATGGGCCGAGGACCGATGGCACAGCCGCCGGGCAGGGACACGCGGGCCTGGCGTTCTCGTCCGATTAAGGCGCCCAGCACATAATAGGATGCTCTCATTTTGCGCACGATATCATAGGGAGCGATCTGTCGGCGGATACGAGGTGTTTGCATCACGATTTTATTATGCTGGAAATCCACGAGGGCGCCCAGATGGCTGACCAGCTTGACCATGGTTCGAACATCCATCACATCTGGCACGTTTTCCAGCACGATCTGGTCAGAAGGCAACAGCGCGGCGGCAATGATCGGCAGAGCGGAATTTTTCGCACCGGAAATGCGAACCGTGCCGGTTAATCTTCGGTTACCGACAATCGCAAAACGATCCATTTTGTGATTATAACAATGTTGTTTTTTTTGTCAAGACAAACCCGGGGATTACCGCCCGAACCGGGTCGCCAGGTCCGCCAGGGAAAATTTAATCACGATCGGCCGGCCATGTGGGCAGATGTACGGATTTTCGCAGGCAAACAACCGATCAATCAAGGATTGCATCTCGGGTACGGTCATTTTCTGGCCGGCCTTGATCGCTCCTTTACAAGCGACCACTCTGGCCACTGCCTCCCGCTGTTGCCGGAGATCGCCCAGCGATGATATCTGACTGAAGAAATCCTGCAGGTCCTCGCGGGTGGTGTGAAAATCAGGCGGCAGACCGTCAATCACTACGGTCCGGCCTGAAAATTCCTTGAATTCGACGCCCAATTCCTGGAGTAAATCCCGGGTTGTCTGAAAGATCTCGTACTCATCGGGATTCAGATCCAGGGTGATGGGAAAAAGCAAACGCTGGGTGTGAACGGAACCGCGCAGCAGCTGTTCATAAATGATGCGCTCATGCGCCACATGTTGATCAACGATGATCATCCCGGACTTGGTCTGGGCCAAAATGTAAGTGGCGTGCAGCTGCCAAAATTCGATGGCTTGGGAATCGGGTGTGGTTCCGAACGCTGATACCCCGGCATAGCCCGGCAGTGTCTCCTGAACCATTCTGGGCTCAGACGCCAGCGAAGTCGGCGCTAACGCATTTCGCTCCAGCGTGGATTGGACTTGCATCACGGCCGGCTGCACTACCTGTCGGCGAATAACCTGCGACAAAATATCGCAGACATATCGCTCATCCCGGAAACGAACTTCGGCCTTGGCCGGATGCACATTAACATCCACCAAAGCGGGGTCAAGAATGATATTGATCATAAACGGCGGGGGCAGCTTGGGCCGGCCGTATGCCTCCATCACGGTGTGATAGATCCGGGGATGCTTGACCGGCCGAAAATTGACATACAGATAGTTTAAGGCATGCCTCTCTTGAAAATCGGGACGACCGCAGAATCCGGCGATGGTGATCCCCCCCACCGCATGATTGACCGGCACCAGGTAATCAACCATGTGCCGGGGAAAAATCGCTTTCAGCCGCTGAGGCAGAGTGACGGCGGACGGCAGGTTGATAATTATCCGCTCGGATTCGCTCAAAGAAAACGCAACCGGGAATGAAATCAGCGCGTATACCCGGACTGTCTCCAGAATTAGACGACGTTCCCAGTCCGGGGATTTTAAGAACTTCAAGCGGGCCGGCAGATTGAAAAAAAGACCCGTGACTTTTATGCGGGTGCCGATGTTCCGATGGGAATCAAAGACGCCCTTGATCTCTCCACCCGAAATTTCAATTCTTGTGCCTTGTATACCGTTGGAGGTTTCCAGGTCAAAAAAGGAAACCTGGCTGATGCTGGCCAGGGCCTCGCCCCGAAACCCGTAGGTTTTAATGTGCTCGATATCATCGATCGTAGCAATCTTGCTGGTGGCAAAGCGTTGAACCGCCAGGAGCGCGTCTTCGCGGGACATACCCACCCCGTCGTCGTTCACCAAACATTTTTTTCTGCCGCCTTCTTCGATTTCAATTTCAATCCGGTGGCTGCGTGCATCCAGGGAATTTTCGATCAATTCCTTGATGACCGAGTTGGGCCGGAGAATTACTTCACCGGCCGCAATCCGGTCCCGCACTTCAGGTGCGAGCAAGGCAATGGAGTTCATTTTGGTGGGAGGAGCGACGGATTAAAAACGCCGGATGAATTCCGCGATCAACCGCGCGGTTCGTTCTATATCCTTGAGCGAAACCACTTCCACCGGCGTATGCATATACCGGAGAGGAATGCCTAGGCCAACCGTGGGAACGCCGGTCCGATTGAATGCGATGGCATCGGCATCTGTTCCCGTCCAGGATGGCGCGACTTCAATCTGGTGGGGAATTTCCAGGTCGCGGGCAGTTTCGGTCAACCGCTTAAATAAAGAGGGCGGGATCGTTCCACCGCAAAGAAGCGCCGGACCGGCATTAAGCGGATAGCATTCTCCATCAGGTAAATCCGGAAATTCACCATGGGTGACATCAATCACGATTGCCGCGTCGCAGGCAAGGCGGTTGGCTGCCAGCCGGGCGCCCAACCCAGAATATTCTTCCTGGCTGGTGGCGACCAGATGGATGGTTGGCCGGGCCGGTTGCGCGATTAATGCTTTTAAAACCAGGATGCCGGCCGCAATGCTCGCCCGGTTATCAAGGGCTTTGCTGCTACGTAGTTCCGCGTTCAAGCGGCGGTAACGACCGGCAAAGAAAACATGATCGCCAATCTCAACCAAGGCGCGAACTCGTTCGGTCGATAAACCGGTGTCGACGAAAAGATCCGATAAACGCCAGACACTGGTCCGTTCCTTGTTGGATTGCAAATGAGGCGGTTTTACCGCAATGTAACCATCAATGGGCTCCCGCCCCAGAACCAAAACTTCCTGGCCGGGATAGATGCGTTGGTCACAGCCACCGACTTCGCTTACCCGGATCAATCCTCGTTCGTCGATGGCCGAAACCATCAGGCTGATCTCATCTCCATGACAGGCAATCAGGATCGAAGTATCCGCATCACCCCGGGCAGTCACCAGCACGCTTCGGTCGGGCCAGATTTCCGGCGTGAGGCCGATTTTCTTAATTTCCTCAACCAACACTTCCGGAAAATTACCCGCATAGCCCGCACCCCGGGCCAAGCATAATCGTTCCAATAGGTGATCAAGATCGTCCATGTCCCCCTCACTTTCCCGGCGGGGTTGATTCCTCACCAGTTCGGGTTTCGCGCGGCGGCGAAGAAACATTCGGTTGATGACGCGGATCACGCCGACCGGAACCGCTGTGGTAACGATGTTCGCGGCGGGGTTGATGTCCGCCGTGATAATGATCTTCGCGCCGTGGCGGAGCACCGTCGGCGCGGTCACGTGGTTCGCGCCGGTCAGGACCAGTGCCATGATATGAATGTGGTTGGTAGGAGGGCCGGCTGCTCTGCTCGCGGTAATCGCGGCGGATTATGTCTGAATCGGGCGCGCTGCGCTCTTCGCCGTGGCGGACCAGAGTGCAGAGCACCAGGTTGCCGGCATCGGATGAGATCATCGCCTGGACCTGAGCATTAACGGTTTGATTGAGATACCGGGCGCCGTCTTCAACCACCACTTTTACGCCCTCAATGTATCCGACACCCTCATTGGGATTCTTGCCTTTTTTGAGAATCCGCACCGAGATCAGTTTTCGGGGTGGAAAAATCGGCATCAAAATACGATAGAGTTCCCGGACATCAATCACCCGCACTGCGGGAAACAGCTTGGCCTGACGGCACAGCTCGTCCGAAGTGGTGATCACCCGGGCCTTTTTCTTCGTGGCGATTTTCAGGACCAGCTCTTCCTCGGCCAGACCTTCGACCGCGCCACCGACGAACTCCACCGATGCGTGTTTTTTCAGAATGCCGATCAAGCGATCAATATCCTCGCCGATGTACTTGCGCGCGATCGATTTCACGGCAAAGGGAATGACGATTCGACCCTCGAAAAATTTTCTCTCAAAAAGATAAACCATCCGGCCATCCACGATGCTGGATGAATCAAGCACATATTTAATTTCGCGTTTGAATAAACTCATGGTCAATCCTCCTTAAGTGCCGAATGCAGCCGCGATTGCTTCCCGGAGGTCGCGGACGCCGCAGGTGGCAATTTTCACATTCGCCGCCGGCACGCTGGCCTGGGGAACGATCGCCATCTGCAATCCCATCTTCTCGGCTTCCCTCAGGCGCAGATCTATGCCGTACACGGGGCGAATCTCACCGCCCAGGCCCAATTCGCCGACCGCCAGTGTTCCCCGGGGTATCGGCTTGTTCTGGACCGAAGAAGCCACGGCCAGGCATATCCCCAGGTCGCTGGAGGGCTCCGTCACCTTGATCCCGCCCACGGCATTAATAAAACAATCAAGCCCATAGGCGTTTACACCGGCACGGCGTTCCAGCACGGCCAGCAAAAGGGCTAAACGCTTCTGATCGAAACCAGTAGTGACGCGCTGGGGATAATTGAAAAATGTTGGACTGGTCAGGGCCTGCACTTCCACCAGCAACGGCCGCGATCCTTCTAACACCGCGATGATTACGGACCCCGAGGTCACGGTGTCAGAGATGAAAAGGTGCGAGGGATTGGGCACCCCCTGTAGACCGCGGGCGGTCATTTCAAAAACCCCGATCTCGTTGGTGGAACCGAACCGGTTTTTAATCGCCCGCAGGATGCGGTATTGCTGGTCGCGGTCGCCTTCAAAATAAAGTACGGTATCAACAATATGCTCTAGCGTTTTCGGCCCGGCGATTGCGCCGTATTTGGTCACGTGACCGATAATGACCGTGGCGGTGCCGGTTTCCTTGGCGAATTTCATCAGATCCGCCCCGCATTCACGGACCTGAGCGACACTACCGGGTGCGGAAGCCATGCTTGATTTGTACATGGTCTGAATGGAATCCACAATCAGCAGGGTCGGCGCGGTCGACCGGGCCGTTGCCAGAATGATCGAGATCTCGGTTTCCGCCAGCATTTCAATCCCCTGGCCGGCGATGCCCAGCCGTTCGGCGCGCAGTTTCACTTGCTCAGCAGACTCCTCACCGCTCACATACAGCACCGAGCCCTGATCACGGGTCACCAAATCGGCCATCTGAAGCATGAGCGTTGATTTACCAATCCCAGGATCACCACCCAGCAGAATGAGCGAACCGTTGACCAGGCCGCCGCCCAGCACCAGGTCCAGTTCCGGCACGCCCAGGGGTCGCCGCGTAGGCCGGGACGAACGGAGGGCGCTTAAAACCGCAGGGCGGCTGGAAACGGCCGCGGGTTGGTTCTCAATCGCCTCCTCCACCATCACGTCAAACATGCCGCAAGCGGGACAGCGGCCCAACCATTTCTGCGAGAACGCGCCGCAGTTCTGGCAGACGTATTGAGTTTTCATGATTAAAATACTTTAATCTTCAGGTCTTTGAGATCCAGGTATTTTTTGGGGTTGGCCTGAATATCTTTAATGAGTTCCTGCAGGGACTGATTCGTCGCCCTGATCTCCTGATATAATTCGTCGGACTTGATTAAACGGCCAACGGTGCCGTCGCCCTGCAGCAGAATGGAAAGCGAATCCAAACGCCGGGTCAGCGTGTCCAGCCGGCTGCCCGGTGCCTGGATCATCTGGGTGATATTGCGGACGCTTTTGTCAATGGCAGCGCTTAACTGGCCACTGAGATCGCGGAAATCAGGCAATTTCACGTTTTCAACCAGGGCCATGACGCGACTCAAATCCGCGGCGATCGATTCCAGGTCGATGGATTCACTGCTGCCGTGAAAGACCTTTCCTTCCCGGCGACCCGTGCCCGGGGTAATCTTGATGTACCGATCACCGCCCAGCAGACCAACCGAGCGGATCGTGAAACGGCTGTCCTCCGGCAAGAGAATTTCACGGCGCACCGCCACGATCACCAACACGCTGTCGCCTTCAATGCGCAGGGACTTGATCGATCCTTTTTCGAGCCCGTATACCATAACCGGATCACCAACCCGCAGGCCGCCGACATCACTGAAATAAACTGAAACATTGCGCGTGTTCCGCATACCGATGCGGCCGGTTAACCAGGTATAAAGAACGATGAAAAGCACAACGCCAACGATGATAAACAGGCCGACCAGAGTATCTTTTATCTTTTTATCCATAAAATTCCTTTCCAATTTTTTCCAGCCGTCGGATGACACCATTTTTGAGCATGTAAACGATATCACCGATCGTCCGGGCCGTGTCCAGATCGTGCGTGACCACGATGCCGCTTTTCTGATAGGTGGTCTTAAGGTTTATGATCAAGGAAACAATCCGATCCTTCATTATCGGGTCAAGACCGGTGGTGGGTTCGTCATAAAAGAGATATTCTGGATTTAGAGCGAGGGCGCGACCGATAGAAACTAATCTTTTCATGCCGCCGGAGAGAGATCGGGGATAAAGATTTTCCTTACCCGGCAAACCGACAATCTCAAGAATAGAGCTCACCCTGGCCCGGATTTCACGGGAGGTCATGCTGGTATGCTCAATCAGGGGCAAAGCGATGTTAGTCCGAACATTCATGGAATCGAACAAAGCCGCGCCCTGGAAGACAAAACCGATTTTCTTGCGCATATTGTACAACTGCTCAATATCGGCGCTGGGCACTGATTGTCCGTCAATCAAGACCTCACCCTGGTCCGCCGGGATAAGCCCCATAATGATTTTAAGCAATACGGTTTTACCGGTCCCGGATGGTCCCAGGATCACAACGAGCTTGGCCGGCGGCACGTCAAAACTGACTTCCTGCAACACGATCAGTTCGTCAAATTTCTTGCTTACTCGCTCGATGCGGATCATCAGGTGAAAACGACCAGAGCGACTAAAAAATCAAGAATTAAAATAAGGATGGACGCCGTGACCACAGCCCGCGTCGAAGCCCGGCCCACTTCCCGGGCGCCACCCTTGACCTTGAAGCCGTAGTAACATCCGGAAGTCGAAACCACGATGGAAAAAAACAGGGTCTTGATCAAACCGCCGATAAAATCGCGCGGGAAAAAATAATGGATCAGGCCGTAATTGAATACGCTGAATGGCACTCCCAGAAAGAAATGAGCGTAAGCGGCACCACAGATGAGCGCGTCAAACTCAGCGATCACGGCCAGTAAGGGCAACGCGATGAAAGTACCGACAATCCGTGGCAAAGCGAGAAATCGGTAAGGGTCAATCGCCATCGCCTCCAGCGCGTCAATCTGTTCAGTAACGCGCATGGTGCCCAGTTCCGCCGCCATGGAAGATGCGCAGCGGCCACTGACCATAAGCGCGGTAAGAACTGGCCCGAGTTCGATCAGCACCATGCGGCCGACGGTATAGCCGAGAATGTATTTGGGTACAGTGCCGGAACCGACAATCTGATAAAGCGTTTGCACCGTCGAAACCAATCCCACGAAAGTGGCGATGATCAAAATCAAGGGCAGAGAGCTGACCCCCACGTCGAAAATCTGTTCCACGATCAAACGCCGCGTCTTGGCCAGCCGCCAGGGAATGAAAACGCTTCGGAAAAAAAATTGGGCGTAAGCTGCGATGGAACTAAAAAGGTTCATCCGCTTCTTCTTCGCTGCCGATATCTTCCCGCAGAGTGATGTTGCTGAACCGGGAATATTGCCCGTCAAACCTTAATTTGAGGTTGCCGGTCGGTCCGTTGCGCTGCTTGGCGAGATTGATTTCCGCGATATTCTTATTTTCGGTCTCGGGATTATAAAAATCCTCGCGGTAAATGAGAATGACCACATCCGCGTCTTGCTCAATCGCACCGCTTTCCCGCAAATCAGCCAGTTTGGGTCGGTTATCCGGCCGGTGTTCCGGTGAACGAGAAAGCTGCGACACGACAATAACCGGACAGGACAGCTCCTTGGCTAAACCTTTTAATGCCCGGGAAATTTCCGAAATTTCCTGCTGGCGCGAGGCGAGGTTGCGAGCGGTCTTCATCCCCTCCAGCATCTGCATGTAGTCAATGATGATCAACGCCACTCCGTATTCGGTTTTCAGTCGCCGCGCTTTTGCTTTAATCTCCAGAATTGAAAGATTCGGTGAATCATCGATGTAAATCGGCGCTTGATCAAAGGTACCAGCGGCGGTGGCCAGGTTGACCCAATCCTTATCTCCTAACCGGCCGCGCCGGAAATTCCGGCCGTCCACTTCGGCCGCGCAGCACAGCAGTCTCTGCACGAGTAGTTCTGAGGACATTTCCAGGGAAAAAATCGCGACCGGGGTTTTCTGGGCCACCGCTGCGTGCTGGGCGATGTTCAAGGCAAAAGCGGTCTTGCCCATGGATGGCCGGCCGGCGACAATAATGAAATCGCCCTTCTGAAAACCGGAGGTCAACTCATCCAGTTCGTAAAATCCCGAACCAATGCCGGTTAAAAACCTCTCCCCTCTCATTTTCTCGGCCGCTTCCAGAACTTTCATTATGTAAGTCCGGATGTGCACCGGTTCCTTGCGCAGGCCACGCTCCCGGATCTCAAAAATCATGTTCTGGGCAACATCCAGGATTTCCGCCGCCGGGCTGGCATCCTCGAGGCCCTGCTTGAGTAAAGACATAGCCGTTGAAACCAAGGTGCGCTTCAAGGCCTTGTCCAGCACGACGCGGGCATGATGCTCCACATTCGCGGTCGTGATCACGTTAGCAACCAGGGAAGAAAGATAATCGGGGCCACCGATTTCTTCGATTAACTTGTTTTGCTTAAGCCAGTCAGAGACCGTCACGAGATCGGGGGCAATATTGTGGCTGAAGAGCTGCAGGATCGCCCGGTATATTTTCTGGTTGGCGGGAGAATAAAAATGAGACTCCTGCAGAATCTCCATGACCTTGGCCAGGGCAGTGGTATCGAGCAGGATCGCGCCCAGGACCGCTTCTTCAGCGTCCAGGGCGTGCGGTGGAACTTGTTTTTCTTCCATTGGTTATGATTTTCGCCGGCGGTGGCGTGCCGCGTCCGTTTTGATTAACCGCTCGCGGCAAAGATCAAGAATCCGGTTGGCCAGATCCCATTTACGGGTAATCCCGGACGCGATGACCCGTCCCTGATCATCCATGATCCGGGCATCCGTCGCCTGACCGCCCAGCGCCCGGGTTGTGTTATAAACTACCAAATCCAGATTTTTATTTCTCAATTTCTCCCGCGCCCGAATCGGATCCAGTTTGTCTTCCAGGGAAAACCCGATGTAAAGACAAGAACGCTTATGGCCGGCGGCCTGGCGGATGATATCCGGTGTTTTCCGCAGGCGAAGGGTCAAGTTCGGCTGATGAATTTTGCGGGGGGTGATCTTGACCGGTTCGTAATCATTGACCGCGGCGGCCATGATCACAAAATCGCATGACGGCAGATAGCGGTTTAT
>CBFGIH010000018.1:0-13359 GCA_965648775.1 Caldifarciminota bacterium
AAATTCCGGCTCGCGGCCCAATATTACACCAAGGCTCTTTCCCTGGTGGAAGAGGGCGACCTCACGAACGAAGGAATCCTCCTATTGAGGCTGGGGCAGATTGAAACCGCACTCGGCAATCTCGATACGGCCCGGCATTATTTCCAGCGCAGCGCAAACAATTTTCAAAAATTATCGTTTTCTTACTGGCTATGGCTGGCCCATGATTGTCTGTTTCATTACTCGATCCAGATCGGCGATAAAAAAAATGCGCATCGGTATGCTCGTCTAGCTGACGCCGGTATGACCGAACAAAACCGCCCCGCCTACAATGAAGCAGCGTTTTTATTGTACTACGGCGAATGGGAAAAATTCTGTTCAATGGTTCAAAACCGGGAAAAAGATTTTGCTTTTTTATACTACATCTACCTGTATGCGACCCGGCAATGCGCCGCGGCAAAAATATTTCTTCAAAAACACCGTGACCGAATCGCCATCCCGGGAGTAAAAAAAGATCGTAAAAAATACCTGCCGAAAATCTTTTATCTCCTTTATAAAAAATATGTTTTATCTCACCGGGCAGGTAAGATTGATGCGGCGCGAAACAGTCAAAACCTTTAAAAAAGGAGCGGCCTTAAAGGCCCGGCCAATCGAGCAATTGTTCCGGATCTAAAACCGACCGGCCTTCGACCTCATCAATCAGACGCCGGGCCCGATCACGCAGCGCCGGATAACCAGCCGCGAAGTACGGGCGGACCGCCTCCGCCAGTCGTTTCTTCACTCCCGTGGTTTTATCTGCGTCTGGCAGACTGCGGAAGACCGTCCGCAGGCACTGGATGATGTCGCACCGGTAAGTATCGGTCTTCGCTGCTGCCAGTTCTACTTCGAGTGCGCGCAGGGCCGCAGCACCGAGTTTACCCAGCGCTTCGCGAGCCGCGGTTTTTACTAAAAACGATTTATCCGACAGCATCCGGATTAAGGTGGGCACGGCGAGCGTATCCTTGATATCAGCCAGCGCGACCGCGACGCGCAACCTGGTCCGCTCGAGCCGGTGGCAGTAAAATCTGCAGATCGCCGGCACGGCCCGGGAATCCTTGATCGTGCCCAGGGCGACGATCAGAGCGCCGGCCAGCGTGTCGCGGCTGGAATCGGCCAGAAAAGAAAGCAGGGTATCCACCGCTTCCTTGATCTCCAGCCGGCCCAGGAAATAAATACTGTTGCGGACGATCGTGTCATTCGTGGCGTGCAGACCTTCAAAAAGGCAAGCAGCTGCCGTATCCTTGAAGGCCTTAAACAACGGCTCAATCGCTTCGTAAGCCAGGCTGTTAAAGGTCTTGAACTCATAGCGGAAAACATGACGGACGGCCTGTGGTCCGTATCGTTCCCGGAGCAGGCGACGGCCGGTCTTAACCTTGCCGATATCGGCCCGCACCTGCCAGAGAGAAGCGTAATAGAATAGCCGGGCGATGCGTGCCGAATCAGAGGTCATGGTGTCCAATTCCGGGAAAACCGCGGTCGTGTCCTCCCACGGCTCTTTTTTTGGTTCCAGCACTTCCAGGTCCATGCCGCAGGCGGTGATGCCTGATGTCCAGACATGGTTATTCGCGCCCTTGTCCTTTTCCGCGTAACGGTCTTCACCCTGCAAATCAATGAACAGACCTATCCCACCGGTGCCCCGGGCTGGATTGGCACCGGCCTGGCTCAGCGCTTCCCGGGAACAATAATCGTCATTGCCCCGGTCGTCGATGAAGATACCCACAGAATTGGTCAGGCCGACGCCCTGGCCGCCGGAAGCGTAGTAAACATCATCGCCGTCAAGATCCCACAGCCAGCCGACCGACAGGTCATGACCCTCGCCCTGAGCCGGACCATACCGGGAAAAATAATGATCGTCGCCTTCCCGGTCCAGCAGAGCACCGACCGACAGGTGTATGCCGGCACCCTGCGCGTACTGCGCCGCGGCATAAAGATCGTTGCCCTGCTCATCCAGGAGCATGCCCAGGGCAAACCAATACGAAGTGGCCTGCGCATAAACTTCGGAAATATACTTATCATTGCCGTTGAGATCGTAAAGAAAGCCGATGCCGCCCGAAGCGATATCGCGCCAGCCAAAACCGAATCCCTGACTGAAGGACCGAAATTGATCCGGGTCCAGGGGCATGTGCCGATACTGACCGCCGGCGTAATATAAATCGTCGCCGTCATCGTCCAGCAGCAAGCCATAACCCCAGGGACCGCCCATGCCCTGAGTCCAGTTATCAGCACGATAGGTGTCGTCGCCGGTTTTTTCGATCAGGATGCCGGACCCAAAATTGCCCGCGGCCTGGCTGAAGTAACCGGCGCGGTAATCGTCAGCGCCGGCCTCATCCACCAGCATACCCACGCCGTACAGACCGGCGCCCTGGGCAATATGATACGCCTGGTAATGATCATTGCCCGCCCGGTCCCAGAGCAAGGCTGCGCCGAAAACGGCCGCGCCCTGATTGACGATTTTTGACTCATGGCGGTAAACATCGTCGCCGGCCAGGTCGATGACCAGGCTGACTGGAAACCCGAGCATGCCGATCGCGGCCGCGCAGCGTCCCTCGTACACATCATTGCCGCCGGCGTCAATGATCACGGCAAAATCAGCCTGGTAAACATTGCGTTCGGGTCCGCCGATCACCACCGTGCCGAATTCCGGAACCACAAACGCTCCGTACACGGATCCTTCGACGCCCGGGACCGTCGGCGCGCTTGGTGAGTGCGTCGGCAGGTAATCAAGGATCAACGGCAGGAGTATCTCGGTGCCGGCGGCAAGCCTGGCGCCGGCTTCGTGCAATGCCGCGATATCAATTTTTTTGGATAAGCGGAGCAGTTCGGTCATCTGCAGAGTATCGGTGATGCCAAAGCGGTTACCAAATTCATTCTGGAAACAGCCGGCATTCCCTCTGATCATAGAATCGGCCTCATCCGCCCAGAGAGCCGGTGCCGTGTAAAGCAGGCTTTCCCGTTGCGCAGCGGTGAGGCCGGCAAAGGCTCGTTCCAGATCAGCGTTGACTGCCGGCAACAGCGCCCTGATTGCCGATTCCAGGTCCCGGCCGTGAACGCCGGCGCGGGCAATCGTTCGGCCACTCAGTTCCTGACCGCAATACCGGATATAATCGGCAAGCTGGTGGACCTGCTTCACCTGCGCCCCGGCGGCCAGCACGTAGCCCGGGGTCTCCAGGGGCTGATTCAGCAGCCGGCGCACGACCGGCAGGCGGAAATCATCCGCGATCCATTGCTTGTCATACCCCAGATCGGCTGGGTTCAGGTTAAGGATGGATAACCCTTGCTGGATATAACCGAGTTCAAGCTCGTCCCCGGCAGTAGCCAAAGCGCCAATGAGCGCGGCGCATAATAAAATTGTCATCGTGCCTCCTTAAAATGATAACATCGCGCTGATAAAAATAATATTTCCCTTTTCTTTAAAAATATTGTTAGCCGGCAGAAAGCTCCCGGTGCGCTTCCACCAGCGTCTCCGCGATCGGAATTCCCTGCGGGCATCGGGCTTCACATTCACCGCAAGCGGTGCACTTATCCGCCCGTCTTTCTGGAGCCAGAAACGCCCGGTAAGCTCCCCGTGATTCCTCGCGCGCGTCGTACATGAACGCATCATTGTATATTTCCAGGATAAAGGGAATCGGTATGTTTTGCGAGCAGGGCAGGCAATAACCGCACCCGGTGCAGCCGATCACGATGCGGGATTTGTAGATTTCCCGGGCAGCGCGGTAAACATCGGGCGCCGGCAGCGGACCGGTGTATTCCATTTCGGCAAGGCGGATGTTTTCATCCACCTGCGCGATCGTGCTCATGCCGCACAGCACGGTGCTGATGCCGGGCTGATGCCACAGAAAGCGGAAGGCGAATTCCGCTGGCGTCATTGCTGGATCGATCTGGTCAATCAGCGCCCGGACCTCAGCCGGTATCCGGCGGACAAGTTTGCCCCCGCGCAATGGTTCCATCACCGCTACGCCGACGCCCCGGCCGGCGGCATAAGCCAATCCGGCCAGACCCGCTTGAAAATCGTGGTCAACATAATTTAAATGGATCTGCGCCAAGGTCCAGGGATGGGCATCGATTATTTCTCGAAAAAGCGGTTCTTCATCATGAAAGGAAAAACCGGCATAGCGGATCCTGCCCCGGACGATCATGCGCTCGAGAAAATCAAGCACGTCGTATTGTTTGACTGTTTCCCAAAAATTGCGGTTCAAACCGTGCAGCAGATAGAGATCAAGCCGGTCGGTCTGTAAACGGCCCAGTTGTTCGTCAAGGTATTTTTCTGGATCGGTTTTTGATTTGACCAGCCACACCGGCATTTTGGTCGCCAGCAGAATCTTGTCCCGGAGGCCGCCCTGAAAAGTTTTTCCCAGAAAGATTTCGCTGGCTCCCCGGTGATAACCATAAGCGGTGTCAAAGTAATTGATCCCCTTTTCTACCGCGTAGCGGAGCATATGGCCGGCCCGCATTTCATCAATCGACGAAAAATCGTTCTCATCGTGCAGCGGCAGCCGCATGCACCCGAAACCGAGCTGGGATACCTCGAGACCGCTTATCCCCAACTTACGGTAGATCATAGAAATCTATTGTAGTGAGCAGGCGCAATTTGTCAATGACACAGGATAAATCCCCATAAATCTATTGACAAACGGGTATTTATGTATTTTATGAATATATCCTAAAAGGAGGGATAACATGAAAAAGTATAGCCATATGTTAATTTTCATCGCCATTATACAAGTTGTATTCGGACAAACACTTCTTTGGAAAAAAGAAGGGAGGGGAGCATTAAATGGAGGTTGTGTCAACGATTTGATTGTTGATCAAGGATATGTATATTGCACGGGATATACAAGACCAAACATTAATTACACTCAAATAACTACCGTAAAATACAATATTTATCATGGTGATTCAATATGGTGGCTCACATGGGGATCAGGTAGCAAATATAATGCATTTTCCATCTGTTCCGACAACAGTGACGGAATTTATGTATGCGGATCTAATTTTTGCGATAACCCATATCCCACTCCTGACAAGTATTATCTTGTAGTAATAAAATATAATAAAAGTACAGGAGCAATATTATGGCAACGAAGTGATATTTATCTGTACAATGGCGAATCGGAAGCCAAAGGCGATGACATGACTATTGCTACCGATAATCAAGGGGGTGTTTATGTAGCTTCTTCACAATCAGCCCCAGGAATCCCCGGTTCGCAAAATCCTTGTTTATGGAAATTCAATGCTAACAATGGTTCGACAATATGGGCCAGACAATATGTATTGCCAGGAGATGATGACCATTGGTGCGATATGGTATTGATTAATGGTTATATATACGTCACGGGTACAGCAAGATTACAAAGTCCCTCGACTGATCATTACTGCTTAACTGCTAAATATGATTATAGCGGTAATATGAAACCCATTATGACTTACTACGGAAAGGATAATGGCGTCAATGAAAAATCAGGGAGTTTAGCCTATGATAATCAAGGCAATATTTACATCCTGATCTTTCAGCAAGGGCCATCTGAATTAATATTAAAATACAATCAATCACTCAATCTGCTTAATCAATATATTGTGGAAACTCCCAATAATTATGGCGCCAATGGAACTGATATTATAGTTGATCCTAATTCTCAAGAACCGTTCACTACAGGTAAATATTTCCCAACAGGATTAGCGCCAGCGGATATCTTTACGGCATCAATTAATTCAGCATTATCAGATACAATCTGGACGATATCATATTCGGGTTCCGATGTTATTACATCCGATGAGCAAGCCAATGAAATGGCCATGACTAATAAATGTATCTATGTTAGCGGATATTGTAAAAATACTACAATAGACATTGCCACAATCAGCTATAACCGATATACAGGAGAACAACTTTGGGCGCAAGCACTTGATTGGGATCAAGACGACAAATCAAACTGCATTGGTGTTGTAACAATCAATCCTTATATTTATATTGTATCAGCCGGATCAAAATCAACGAGTACATCTTGGGCAACTGTTGTTTATCGGTGGACAGAACCGGATATTACACCCCCTTGTATTAATTATTAACCAGTAGTTCCCTCAGGCATTCTTTCAGGGAGCGCCCATCTTCGGCGGTGACGACCACGGCCTTGCGGGAGGCGGTTTTACCGTCGACTTCCAGGTGTACGAAATAAACGGCCGCGGGAATGCCGGCGGTCAGGTCCCAGACCGCGGTCTTGTGGCCGGCCGGTTAGTTTTGGTCGACCAAGATCCGGACTAATATTCCCTGGATTTCATATACGTTGAATTTCACATTGCATGTTACAATGGTTATATTTCCTTGAAAACATGATCGATGGTGCCCCGGAAGCACTGAAACTCCACTTTCCGGCCTTCGGGATCGCGAGCGAAAAAATGATAGATGTCATAACGGGCATTGTAAACCGGTGCTGCTTCCGCACTTTCTTTAAGTTTTTGGTACATCTGATCGACATCGCGATCTGAAGGATAAAAAAAGGTAATCACCCCGTCGATTTCAATCCGGTCCCGCTGGCAGAAACCCAGAAGAAAATTACCGTGCTGATAGATGCGGCACCCGCCCTGATCAAGCCAGAGTGTGCAACCAATAACCCGACGGTAAAAATCGTCCAAGATATCAAGTTCCCGCGTGGCAAAAAAAACGATGCCGGCCATGGTTGCCTGTCAGTGTCGTGCTTTTTTCACGAATTGGCTTTTTCGCACTCCTTGGCGTACGCGACCAGCAAACGACCCAGGCGCCGGTAACCGGCTTTCAAATACCACTTGCGCAGCCAGGCTGCGATCATCTTCTTTGTATCTTCGGGGAACAAGTCAAATTCGGATTTGGCCTGGCGCGCCGCCTCATCCATTCCCGCCATAATCTCTTCCGGTGTTTTTTTAACCGTCATGACAGCCTCCTCTCATTACCGGATCAGTAATCAACCACAGCACCAGGTAACTATTAATATTATATATATATTATATAGATCGTCAAGGATAAAAATGCGGGAAACTGGTCCGGTTGGGATCGGAACTAACGGGGTCGACGGATCATACCCCAGTACAAAAAGAAACCCAGCGCGATCAAGCCAAAAAAGAAATATAAAACATACTCCATGGCGAAAATATGTTGTTGTCGGATGTTGAAAGAATAAATATCAAGCATGATGTACAAAAAAAGCAGCTGCATCAGGGAAAACAGACCGGTGATGAAATAGGTCACGCGGACATCGGGAATCCGCTTGCGGACCGTGAAAAAGATCAGCAGGTTGATGCCGAAGATGACAACCGCGGGCAGCAGACCGAAAAGCAAGAATGATCCTTTAGTACTCCAGCCGTTAGCCGCGCCCCGGCTATCAAAATGCATGGCAATCACCGCCGGCAACCGCGTATAACAAATGAACGCGAGAATCACCGTCAGAGCCAAAATCGTGTCCGGGATTAAAAGGATCAGCGGGGATGCCGGTCGCCGCGGGATATTAGGCAAGGCCGGCAGGGCTTCAACCTCGGCTGAAGGAGATGACACCGCAGCGCGCAGCGCGGTCATGAATCTCGCAGTCTCTGCGGGGGTAAGAGCGAAGATTCGTTTCCGGGTTTGAATCATGACCACATCTTTAAGCCGGGTGAGGAAACAGGAAACGGTGCCGTGCTCGGCGGTGGCAAAAATTCCGTAATACCCGAAAAGTCCGCCGTTGCCGAAAATCCGCACAGGCTTGAGCCGGCAGAAATCTTCGACCAGAGCGAAATGTTCAATATCCTTGAGAGCGATAACGGTTTTCCAACCGGCCATTTTTTCGATAACCAGGTTACCGCCCTCAAACCGATAACCGCGCGTGCTCCACAGGAAACAAGCGACCACGATCGCCGGCAGAAAAATGATCAGCGGGGCGGTGGCACGGCCCGGTGTCTTGATCGCCAAAAACAGGGTCATGACCGTCAGGATCAACACGGTCATGATGGTAATGAGTGTCGCCGGCCGATCGAGCCGAGCTGGTTTAAAGTTCACGGATTAATAATATTCAGGCTATGATCCCTGTCAAGCGTTATGCGGCATGATCCGCTTTGGTTGACACCAGCCGTGGCTTGAATATAATAATTAATGAAAAAATTTATCGATCAGGAAACTTCAGAGCAGATCAAGAATCTTTTCCGGGAAATGACCAGCCCGGTCCGGATGCTCCTTTTCATCCGTGAACGTGACTGCCCGTATGGCGACGAACAGCGCCGCCTGCTGGAGGAAATAAAACCACTTTCCGACCGCCTGCAGCTGCAGGTTTACGACTTTGACCGGGACCGCGCGGCCGCGACCCAATATGGCGTCGATAAGGTGCCGGCGACCGTCATCCTTTCTAACCGGGACCATGGCATAAAATTTTATGGATTGACTGCCGGCCACGAATTCACTTCGCTGATCAACGCCCTGATCATGGTCGGCACTCAGCGCACAGGGCTGCCGCCCGAACTTGAGGAAATTGTCCGGCAGATATCAAAACCCGTGCACCTGGAAGTCATGGTCACGCTCACCTGTCCTTACTGCCCCCAGGCGGTCTTCGCAGCCCATCAGCTGGCGTTTGTCAGCGAGCAAATCACCGCGGACGCGGTTGATGCTTCGGAGTTTCCTGACCTGTCGCGCCGGTACGATGTGTCGAGCGTGCCCAAAACCGTCATCAACGGCCGGGATAGTTTTGTCGGTGGTCAGCCAGCACCTGCCCTGGTCACGGAAATCCTCAAAGCCGTGGATCCACAACTTTACGAAAAAAACAAGGACGCCATTCAGGAAACCAGACAACACCGCCGCGTGCGGCGGCCTGATCCCGAGCACGAATACGAGATAATCATCATCGGTGGCGGTCCGGCCGCCCTCAGCGCCGCTCTTTACGCCGGCCGTAAAGCGCTGGACACCCTGCTGATCGCCCGGGAACTCGGCGGTCAGATGATCAACACCGCGGTTATCGAAAATTACCTCGGCCTGCCCGGTATTAGCGGCAAGGAACTGGCCGAGCAGTTTATTTACCACGCCGAGCAGTATCCGATCGCCGAGGCGGTTAACACGACCGTCACCCGGGTCACCGTCGCCGGCCGTGATTTCGCGGTGCAGTGCGGCGATGACCGTCGTTTTCGCGGCCGCGCGCTTATTTACTGCGCGGGCAAGGAATACCAGACGCTGGCCGTACCGGGTGAAAAAGAATATCTCGGCCGCGGCATCTCTTTCTGCGCGATTTGCGACGCGCCGCTTTACCAGGGCAAACGGGTGGCCGTCATCGGCGGCGGCAATTCGGCTTTCACCGCGGTGCGGGACCTGGCTCGCTTTGCCCGGGAGATCTTTCTCATCCATCGCCGCCGCGATTTCCGTGCTGATCCGGTGCTGGTCGAGGAAGTAAGGAAACTGAAAGGCGTAAGAATTTACCCCGAAACCATCGTCCGGGAATTCAAGGGTGGAGAAAAACTCACCAGCCTGCGCCTGCATGCCGCAGACCGAAGCAGCGATTTTGAACTGGAGGTAGATGGCGTTTTTCTGCAAATTGGCCTGGTGCCAAACACCGAACCAGTCAAAGATTTAATTACCTTGAACGAGCATTCGGAAATCCCCGTGGCCAAGGATAATTCAACCACGATCCCGGGATTCTTCGCCGCGGGCGATGCCACCGACGTGCCCGGCAAGCAGATCATAATTGCCGGCGGCGAAGGCGCCAAGGCTTCGATTTCGGCGTACAACTATTTGATTAAAGAGGGGTTGATTGAAAAACAGATCCAGGACGAATCCTGGACCTAATCTGGGTAAATCCGTCTACGGTAATTTGAGAAAACAACCGTGACCTTCAGTCGGGCCGCGCTCGACTGATGATTTCCGAAAACAGTACTGAAGAGATAAAAACGGCTGGATCAACTGGAAATGCACCTGTTCCCGCACTGGTTCCCGGCCGACCATGACGGTTACCCCCGGCTTGATCCTGAGCTGATCGTCGCCGACCCGGAGGGAGAGCGTTAACCCGGCGTCACCGCCGAACAACGGGCATTCCGCGAAACTGATGGCGCTGATCACGCCACTGATATATTCCCTTTTCCAGGTGTACCAGAAATAAGCCGCCCGCGGCGCCAGGTAAGGTATCAAAACGCCGTTAAACAGATCCACGCCGCCGATGAAAGTCAGATGGATCAAGGCGATCCAGTTGACGGAGGAGAATCCACCGCCCAGGCCGCAGTCCGCGCCCAGGTACAGACGCGAACCGGTCACGAGGTATTTACCATCGATGTTCAGGTAGGGAAAATTGCCATCCGCGGTGAATTGCAGGCCGCCGTTAAATCCCATTTCGGTTTGGTCCGTGAGCGAATACCGGCTGGCTACGTGCAGGCCTGGCGTGGTGATCTGATCGTGGCCATCCGCAGCGATCACGCCGACATGAGCGTCGAGCCCGGCGGATACATTGGACAGACTGTCCAGATTGTCAGCGCCGATATCGCTGCCCGCATACAAGGAAGGCAGGCTCTCCAGGATACTGTATTCACGGACAAAATGCGAACAGCCGAGGCATGCGAACAACCCGATGAAGCTGCCCAGAACTGCGATGCGGATGGCATTGACGTTCTTCATATTCCGGTTAGGAATCAGCTACGTAGCGGACAGGTCGGCGACGAATTTATCCAGCTTTTCCTGGAGGCTGCCGCGGCTTACCTCCCGCGCCGTAAAAACCGCGACCGCCACCGGCGTAAAGCCGATGGCTTCCTGCACGTCGTTGAGTACGCTCTGCGGTTCGGCATTGCCTGCTGTACAGAAAATTGCGTACCGTTTTATTTTATCTTTTTGCTCCACGATCGCAGTTCGCAGGGGTGAAGAAATGTGACCCGCCCAGATCGGCGTGCCTAACACGACCAGGTCATAAGCCGTGACATTTTTTTGTAGACGGTTGATGGCAGGCGTTCGGCGCCTCACCGCCTGGGACCCGGCGCGGAAAAATCCGAAGAATCCACCATAGCCCTGCCGGGGCGCTATTGCCTCAAGATCGGCGCCGGCTTGCCGGGCAATCATTTCCGCGACCCGTCGCGTACGGCCGCTGCGCGAGAAAAAAACCACCAGAATTTTCATTTTAACCGATTCTCCTTTGTCTATTCCCGGACAATGACCGCTTCCCGTTCCTGCCCCAGGCCGATATAAGAAACTCGCAGTCCCGTGTAATGTTCAATCATCCGCACGTACTCGCGGGCTTCAACCGGCAGGTCCTCGAATCTCCGCACCGCGGTGATATCGGATTTGAAGCCGGGAAGCTCTTCGTAAACCGGATCCAGGCTCTCCGCGATGAACGGATCAAACTCCGAGGCGTTGGCGTAGCCCACCGCCAGTTTAATCTTTTCCATTCCGGCCAGGACATCAAGCTTGGTCAGGAAAATCTCGCGGCAGCCTGCTAACCGCGCCGTGTACTTAACCACGGAAACGTCAAAAGCACCGCAGCGCCGCGGCCGGCCGGTCGTGGCGCCGAACTCGGCGCCGGTATCGCGCAGCCGGTTGCCTGTTTCCGAATGATCCTCGGTGGGAAACGGCCCCTGGCCTACCCGCGTGGTATAGGCCTTGGCCACGCCGATGACCCGGTCCACGGCCGCGGGCGGAATGCCCAGGCCGACGCTGGCTCCGCCCGTGATCGTGTGGGACGAAGTCACATAGGGATATGTGCCAAAATCAATGTCCAGCAGGACTCCCTGAGCGCCCTCAAAAATCACCTTCTTGCCCTGAGCCAGGGCTTCGGATATGAACTTCGCGTCGTCAATGATCATCGGCTTGAGCCGGTTGGCGTATTCCATGTACTTGATAAAAATTTCGTCGTCGGACAGCGGCTCCGCGTGATACACATCCATGAGGATCAGATTTTTACGTGAGATATTGGTCCGCAAGAGCGATTCAAACCGGTCGGGGTTTAACAAATCGCCCACGCGCAGGCCGAGCCGGGCATACTTATCCTCATAGGCCGGACCGATTCCGCGCCGGGTGGTGCCGATCGCGGATTTTCCCTCTTCCTTGATCCGATCCAGCAGGATGTGGTAGGGCATGATCAGGTGGCAGTAACGTGATATCCTGATAGCGCGTTCCGGTTCTGGCAGGCAGGCCCGGACCGCGTCGAGTTCCTGAAAGAAAACCACGGGATCAAACACACAGCCCGCACCGATGATGCCCGTCACGCCGGGATTGAGGATACCGCATGGAATCAGGTGGAAAACAAACTTAGTGTCCTTGACGTAAACCGTATGGCCGGCATTGGCACCGCCCTGGAACCGAGCGTCCAGGTCATAACCGCGGGCCAGGTAATCGACGACCTTGCCCTTACCTTCGTCGCCCCATTGCAGGCCGATGACCGCGGTGTTGCTCATGTTTTCACGTCAGGTGCGGCCGGTAAGAATCCAGCCGCGGTTTGTAAAGGGGAAACTGCTGGCACAGGCTGCGAACCTCGGCGCGGACCCGCTCGATCACCGCTTCGTTGCCGATGTTGGACAGGGTCTGATCAATGAGGTCAGCGATCTGAACCATTTCCGGTTCCTTCATGCCGCGGGTCGTCAGGGCCGGTGTGCCGATACGGATGCCCGAGGTAATCATGGGCTTTTCCGGATCAAAGGGAATCGCGTTTTTATTCACGGTGATGCCGGCTTTCTCGAGCTCCTCCTGGGCGACCTTGCCCGTCACTTTCTTGGGTCGCAGGTCCACCAGGAACAGATGCGTATCTGTGCCGCCGGAGACAATGCGATATCCCCTTTTCTGAATTTCTTCGCTCAGGCGGAGGGCATTGCGCAGTACCTGCCGCTGGTATTCTTTGAATTCTTCGGTCATTGCCAGCTTGAAGCAAACCGCTTTGGCCGCGATGATGTGTTCCAGGGGACCACCCTGATTGCCGGGGAAAAGTGAGCGGTCAATATCCTTGGCGTATTTTTCCCGGCAGAGAATCAGACCGCTGCGCGGTCCGCGCAGGGTCTTGTGAGTCGTGGTCGTCACGACATCCGCATAGGGCACGGGCGAGGGATGCACGCCGGCAGCGACCAGACCGGCGATGTGCGCGATGTCCGCAACCAGGAACGCGCCGATTTCGTCGCAAACCTCGCGGAATTTGTCGAAATGCAGGGTCCGCGGATAAGCGCTGCCGCCGCACATGATCAATTTGGGCCGGTGTTCGAGCGCCAGCTGATGGAGGGCGCCGTAATCAATCGTTTCGGTTTTTTCATCGACACCGTACTGGATGACCTTGAAATACTTGCCGGAAAAATTCACGGGATGACCATGGGAAAGATGACCGCCGTGCGCCAGGTTCAAGCCGAAAATCGTGTCGCCGGGATTGATCAGCGCCAGGTAGGCAGTGATGTTGGCGG
>CBFGIH010000019.1:0-13324 GCA_965648775.1 Caldifarciminota bacterium
CGCGGCCCGGCGCTCGGCCGGCCCTCGGGCCAACGTTGAATTTTGACCAGCAAATGTTCGATCAAGCCCGGCAGTTCCTGCCGGCGGTCGCGCAGGGCGGGCAGCGTCAGCGTCATCGGGTTGATCCGGTAATAGAGATCCCGGCGAAACGCTCCCTGCGCCGTCATCTGCTCCAGGTCGCGGTTGGTGGCAAAAATGAAACGCGCCGTGATTTTTATCGGTTCGTTGCTGCCGACCGGATAGACCTCGTGGCTTTCCAGCACGCGCAAGAGCTTGCCCTGTACTTCCAGCGCCAGGTCGCCGATCTCGTCAAAGAACAGCGTGCCGCGCTGGGCATAAACGATCTTACCCGGATAATCGGTCCGGGCGTCGGTGAACGAACCCCGGACAAAACCAAACATTTCGGATTCAAATAGGGTTGCGGGAATCGCGTTGCAGTTGACTGGTACGAAGAAACCAGCCGGGTGCGGGTTAGCGTTGTGGATCGCGGCGGCAAACATTTCCTTGCCGGTGCCGCTTTCTCCGACCAGCAGGATGTCCGACCGGCCGGCGGCCAGTTCTTTGGCCTGCTGTTTTAAGTCGCTCAGCCCGACAATGTCGTCAAAGCCATACGGCGCGTGAAAACGACGCCGCTCCACCTCGGGCCGGGTCTGGATTAGATAATTGTCCAGCGCCGCGGAAAGTTCATGAACCGCCATGATATTTTTTAACCGCGGCTTGTCGCTCAGGCATCGTTGATGATAATACGCCAGTGGTTCTTTTATTTTTTCCATTTTCTCCTGCCTTTTTTCACCCCACGAACCAACCGCCTCCGATGCCTTTTAATATCACGCGATGGCTGCGACCGGTAAAAAATAAACCCGCCCGGGACCAAAGTCCCGTACGGGTCATCGCTAATGACGGAAGATTATACGGATGGAACGCAGGATGTCAAGGGGCAGCGAATGGCGTTACGGTCGGGCGCGGCTTCGGATCAGGTTGACGAGCCCGGTGTCCACGGGGTAGCCAGCGGCCAGGGCCTTCTGTAACTCCTGCCAGGCGCGGCGATAGTCATTCATCATGCAATACACGCGGGCGATGTTTTCGTAGACGCCGGTTAAAGCGGGCTTGCATTCTCGGGCCCGGGCATAATCGGCTAACGCGGCCTGGTAATCGCCCAGGCTGAAATAGGAACTGCCGCGGTTGTAGTATGCCTCGGCATAGCGCGGATTGATCCGCAGGGCCTGATCAAATTCCATGATGGCCTCGGCATAACGTTCGATTTGATAATAAACGCTGCCGCGGTTGTAATAAACCTCGGCATAACCTGGATCCAGCACCAGACTTTGGTTATAAGCCTGCAGAGCCCGATTGATATCGCCGGCGGAAAGATAGACATTGCCCAGGTTGTTGTAGGTCTTGGGCAAATTCGGCTTCAGGTGCAGGGCGCGGAGAAAATCGCTTTCGGCCCGCACCAGATCGCCGAGTGCTTGGTAAACCATGCCCCGCGTATTATAGGCGTCCGTGAACAGGGAATCAAGGAACAGGGCCCGCTGGCAGTCTTCAAAAGCGGACCGGTAATCCTTTTGCAGGTATTTAACGATCGCCCGGTTGTTGAGCGCGTCCACGTAGTCGGGTTTGACCGCCAGGCTTCGGTTAAAAAAAGTGCCAGCCTGTACATAATCATTTTGCTCCAGGTAATAAAGACCAAGATTGTTCAGGACGATCGGGTGTTTTGGATACTTCGCCGCCACATCCAGCCAGAGCGAACGGCTGTCCTGCCAGACCCGGATGCGCCGGATCGTCAGGAACGACCAGCAAGCCGTGAACAAAACCAGGGCCAGGATCAACCAGGCCTTGATCGCCGGCAGGAAAGCGGATTTTTTATCCCATTGCTCTACGGCCCAGGCCGCGATTAAATACATCAACCCCAGGGACGGCAGATAAGCATAGCGGTCCGCGGTCACGGATAAGCCGGACAGAGGAAAAACCTGGCTGACGGGCAGCAGCGCGGCCAGATACCAGAAACCCGCGAACCAGAGCCGGCGATCGCGCCAACCGTAACGCCACCAGACGAACAGCGCGGCGATCGCGGCCACGGTGGGCAAAACAAATTCCGGCGGCACAGCCCGCAGGGGATTCGGGAACGGATAAAACGCCGACAGCCGCAAGGGCAGTACGGTTTTGAACGGATAAAAAAACAGGTTGTAGCCCACGACAAAAAAACGCTGGAGTAGATGAAAAGGCATGCGCGGCGATGAGGTCTGAGCTGTAAAATTGACCACCAGCGCCGCGAGGGACAGCGCGGCGAAGGGAATCTTCTCCCCCCAGGCAGAACGATCCATGTTTCGGCGCCGGAAATAATCAATCAGCACCAGGATCAGCGGCAGGGACAGGGCCATCGGCTTGGCCAAAAGCGCAGCCAGGAACAAGATCAGGCTGACCGCGTACCAGTGTTTCCGGCCGCGCTGGTAACTTAAATAAGACAGGATGCTGGTCAGGTAAAAAGCAGCCGAAAGGACATCCTTGCGTTCAGTGATCCAGGCCACGGATTCTACCCGCAGGGGATGGATCGCCCAGAGCAGGGCCGTGACCAGGCCGATTTTTCTGTTGCCGGTCAGCCGCCAAAACAGCAGGCAGACCAACAGACAGTTGACCAGGTGCAGGAGGACATTGGTCAGATGATACGGGTGGGGATTGAGCCGGTGCCACGAGTATTCCACAGCCAGGGATAACACGGTCAGGGGCACATAGGTGCCGACCGTAAACGAAGTGAAGATATCCCGAACCCGCGCCGCTGACAGGTGGTGGACCAGGGAATTGTTGACGACGAAGCGGTCGTCGTCCCAGTTGGTAAAACCGTTGCGGACCGCTGGCAGCATGACGCCGGCGCTGACCGCCAGCACCAGCATCAGGCCGAGTAAAAATGTCCGGTTATTCGATGCGGACGATTTTTTTACCGCTTTCATTTTCCAGATAAATGATGATGGTTTCCGGGATACGGCCCGGATAAAGCAGGGCGACGCCCCGGCGGTAGGCCCGCAGCTGGTCCGCGTATTCCTCAGCTTCCGCGCCGGTTTTGTAATCAATGATCACGATCCGGCCGGGGCCGATAATCAGCCGGTCCAGATAAACCGAAACATCACGCTCTTTTTCTTCGTAATAAACCGCCCGCTCCGTGTAAACCTTCTCGGTCGGATCGGCCGGATAAAAAAACGGCCGCAGCTCCGGATCCAGGAACGTCCGCTCGAGCAGGGCATGAACCTGCTCTTCAAGACGCTGACTTTCGGCGGGCTGACGGCCATAGCGTTTGGCCACGTAGACGGCCGCTTCCATCGCGGCGCGGCCCGCGGTCGCCGGCGTCAGCCAGGCAATCCGGCTCAGGGCCTTGTGCACGATCTCGCCGTATTGCAGCAAGCGCCGCCGCCGCGGTTCAATGATTTCTACCCGGCGTTCGGTCGGCGAATACAATGCGCGTTCTTCGCGCGCCGTCGGCGCAGCCGCGCGCGGCGGCTGGTATGGCGCCGGCGGCGGGGACGGCCGGGAAGCGCTCCGGACCATGATTTCTCCACAGGAAAATTCAGGGCCGGCGCGGTGCGCGATTTCGGAAAACCAGATGCCGGCCGGCTTGCCGGGTTCCTTGCCCGTCCGGTAACCCAGCACGTAAAGACCCTGCCGGGCGCGAGTCAGGGCCACGTAAAGCAGATTCATCTCATCGCGCTGAAGGCGCCGGGCCTCGGCTTCCAGCAGCTGCCGGTCGTACCGGGCGCAGGCGCGCCAGTAAACGCGGTCCGGTTCCAGTTCACCCGGTTTATAGCCCACCAGCAGGTGCCGGTTTTCGCCGAAACGGGGCTGGTAAAAGGTTTCCGCGACCATCACCACCTCAAATTCCAGCCCCTTGGCCTTGTGGGCGGTAAGCACGGATACGCCGTTTAGGCAGGAGGACGGAATCTCGATGGCGGGGCCGGCTTGATCCAGCCATTCCAGAAACGCGGACAGGGAGGTTGACTGCTCGCGGATAAACTGCGACGCGGCGTCGAGCAGGGCCGCCAGGCCGTGCGACAGTGCCAGACCGCATTCCGCGATCATCCGGCGGATCAGAGCGTAAGGATCGAGCACGTGAGCGTGCGCCAGCAGGCTGCCGAGCAACCGGGTCACGGCCCGGTCAGGATACTGGCGGACCAGAGCCAGGTACCGGGTTCGCGCCAGCGGCGGTTTTTGCAGTTCAACCAGCAGCTCCGCGCCGTCCTGGAATATCGGGTTTAAGAGAATGTGGCTCAGGCTGAAATCGTCCTCGGGATTGTCCAGGAACCGCAGCAGGCGGCACACCAGGCGCACATCCGGATTGGAAAGCAGGTCCGCCGAGGAGCGGCTCAGGACTGGTATGCCGCGGCTGACCAGCAGTTCGGTCAGTTCGCGCGCCGGCTGGTTGCGCCGCGTGAGCACGGCCAGATCGCGGTATTCATAACCACCCTGATCATGGAGTTGCTGGATCAGTTCCAGAACTTTGTCCCAGATCCGCCGCCGGCCCTCTTCCGCGTGGGCGAGACCCAGATCCAGCACCCGTACCCAGCCCGCCGGGGCGGCGGGTGCCGGCTGGTCATGGCGGTCGGTGATCAAATTGACGAATGCCACTATGTTCTGGCTGCTGCGGCGGTTGCAGGGCAGGCGCTCTTTCTTGATCTTGCCCGGATAACGATGCCGGAGGTAATCAAAAAGTTCGGACGCGCCGCCGCGCCAGCGAAAGATCGCCTGGTGCGGATCGCCGACGTAAAATAGGCTTTTTTCCGGCGGCGGCACCGAAGTGATTTCTTCAATGATGGGTTCCAAGATCGCCAGCTGCCGCAGGCTGGTGTCCTGGAACTCGTCGATCAAGAGGTGCCGGATGTGCGCGCCGATCTTAAAGTACAGGTAAGCGGTGTCCAGGCCGCTGGTCAGTGCCTGCAGGGTCCGCGTTTCAATGTCGTCAAAGGACAACAGATTTTGCTCCTGCTTGACCCTGAGCCACTGCTGGTGCAGTTCGACCATGGGTTTTAAGTGGATGACCAGCTGCTCATCGGAACGGGCGGCCAAAAACGCCCGCACCTGCTCGTCGAGCCGGCCGAGCAGGCTCAAAAACCCGCGGTCTTCTTCGCCGAGGTTGTGCAAAAATTTCTGAAGATACTGCAGGCCGGCGTAGGAGCCGTCCAGGACCGATTCGGGCAGGCAGTCGATCCGGCCCGTGCCGCGAAACTCGTCGAGGGATTGCAGGAAAACGGCAAACCGCTTGTCCAGGACGCCGGCTCGGGTATGACCGGCCGATTCGTGGTCGGCCACGAAACGCCGGAATTCATCAAGGGTGTCGGCCAGTTTCTGCCGGCATTCCTCAACACGGCGGCGCACGGCGGTTTCCTGCTGAATCAGGCCGGCCAGGCCGGGCAGGTAGGGCTGAAGCCAATCATACATCTGGCGGAGCACGGTCCGGGGCGATGTCTCTTCGGTCTCGGCTAGTTCCCGTAGGTCGGCGGCCAGCCGCCGGTCGCGGTGGAATTCGTCAAAAAAACGGTCCAGGACATCATTGAACAATCTCTCGGCCTCGGTCTCGTCCAGGATGCGGTAACCGGGCGCGATGCCGGCAGCAAAAGGAATGCTGGAAAGAAAAGAAGCGAAGAGGCTGTGAAAAGTGCTGATGTTCAAATCCGAGAGATTGCGGATCAGGTGCTCGCGCCGCTGGCGGGCGCGGACCGCCGCGTCCGGAAACAACTCGCGGAAATAGTCAATAATCTCCTGCTCCGGCTCTGACGAAGCTTGACCCTGCGCCAGCAAATTCAGGTATTGCAGGATCCGCCTTTTCATTTCCCGGCTGGCTTCGTTGGTGAAGGTGATGCCGTACAGGGTATTGAGCGGAATGCCGGCGTCGTCCAGGAAAAGTCGGAGAAAATGCTTGGTCAGTTCGCGGGTCTTGCCCGAGCCGGCGGCGGATTCCAGGGCCGTGTTCATAATCTCGGACATCACCGCTCTCCGCAAAGTTCGGAAAAGGCGCAATAACGGCAGGCGTCCTGGTTCGGCGCCGGAGCAAAGGGTTTTTCTGGATCCAGAATGTCGGCGATCGTCGGCTTTAGTTCTTGCTCCTCGAAATCATGCAGGTAGGTGATCAGGTCGGTCTCGCGGCCGAGGTCGAGCAGTTCGATCTCCGGCCCGATGGCGTAAAAAGCCAGGCCGGCGAGTTGCTCGTACCGGCCTTCGGTCAGGCACAGGGCGTAAAACGGCAACTGGAACTCCACAAAATCATCGCCGATCAAGTAATGCTTGGCCCGCGGCTTGCGGCCGCTTTTGTAATCAATGACGTACTGCTGGCCGTCCCGGCGGTCCACCCGGTCAATGGAGCCTTTAAGCCGGATGCGGCGGCCCGCGACCGTGATGTGATGGTTGATCCACTTTTCCTGCTGGCGGGCGTCAACCTGGAAGCCGGCCTGGAAACGGGTCAGTTCGTATTCTAAAAATTTTTCCAACCGGCGCTGATACAAGGGCAGTTCCAGATAAACCTCACCCCGGATCTGCTGAGCCAGAACTTCTTTGAGCGCGTTTTCCAGGCCCACGTTCAAAATGAGCTTGGCGCGCTCCAGGTCGCGCTCGGTGAAACCGTGGGGATACTCTTCGCGGTAAAATCGCTCCAGGGCCCGGTGCAGCGCGATGCCCCAGATGCGCGCGTCCGGCATCTCGATTAAAACGTCGGGCTCGCGCAGGCCGCAGATGTATTTTAAGTAAAATCGGTAGGGACAGAGCTTGTAATCTTTGAGCGCACTCGGGCTCAAACCCTCACGCCGGATTTTTTCGGCGAACTGGTTCAGTGCTTCCGGAGTCTTGGCAGCGCGCCGGACCGGCGCGGGGACCGCGGCGCGCGCCAGGGTCAGCGGCGATTCATCCGCGGTAAGGTTTTGATCATGGATTAAAAGTTCCACCAGGCGCGAGCGGACATCCTGTCGGTCCGTGGTCAGGTAAATCAGGTGCACTTCTCTCTTGCCGCTGATGAATTCGGTAAAATAATAACGGCTGAGGTTTTCCCGCTCTTTGTCGTAAGGCAGGCCGAGCCGCTGCCGCAGGTCATGGTTGAGAAACAGGTCCTTGTCGCTGGTCGGCGGAAAAACGCCCTCATTGAGCTGCGGGATGATCAGGCAATCAAAATCCAGGTTGCGGGCTTCCAGGTGACCGATCACCTGAATGCCCCGCATGGGATCACCCAGATGGCGGAAGGTGGCGTGCTCGAGCGCGGCCAGGACAAAATCCAGGGTCGGCAAGCCGGGTTCCGGCACCCCCTGGGGTAGGCGCAGAGCGGACAATTCATCCAGCCGGTCAAAGAACTCACCGATCTCGGTGCGGTTTCGATTCACCAGGGATTCGTTGCCGGTCAGCAGGGAATTGAGCATTTCTGCCAGGCCGGTCAGGTAATCCGTCAGGGGTAGTTCCTGGGTGACGGCGCTGATCAAGCGGGCAAGCACGTCCAGCAGGGGAGCGAAGGGATCTGCCGGCACCTCTTCCCGCCGGAAATAATTCTGGCGGTGATCAACCATGAACGACTGCAGCTGGTAAACCAGGCTCCGCAGGGGCACGGCCAGGGGACCCTGGCTGGTTTTGATCAGCGGATGGTTGATCAGCCGAAAAAAATCAGGAAAGTGGTGCCGCGACCGCAGGGACTGCGCCAACGCGGTCAGCAGGGTGTAGGGCAGGCTTCGGTGGCAGGGTTGTCCCAGGGAAAGGTTGTGCTCGAGGTTCAGACCGGCCAGGGCTTCGGTCACGGTGTGCGCCATTTCCTCGTCTACCAGCACGACCGCGATGCGGTGGGGCGGGTAGCGCAAAACAGCCTGACGGAGGACTTCGCTCAAGTAAAGGGACTGCTGGGTTTCAGTGGGCAGACCGCGGAGGTGGATGACCGGGTGGTCCGGCGCCGAATCCGCGCTGATGATTTCCAGCCCGTCTTCTTTCACGCCTAAAAATTGGATAATTTTCTGGTGCGGATAAAAAGGATTTTTCAGGTCCGGTGGTCCGGCCAGGGCGGACGGCCGGCCCGTGTGCAGGATCAGTTCGGAAGGAACGCGCGCCAGCAGCGAGCCCACCAGCCGGCTGGCGATGCGGGTCATCGCAGCCAGGCCCGCCAGGATCACGAAGCGGTACTGGGCCAGGCATTCGGGATCAAACGGCTGGTCCAGCAGGTCGCTGCGGTCAATCTCGTCTTGAGCGCCGATTTCCTTCAATTTCCGGCGGTAGCGGTCAAAGACCGTACGGTAGATTTCAAGTTCATTGACCACGAAGCGTTCGGGAAAATGTTCGCGCTCCTTCTGTGCGGCAATTTCCTCCAGGGTCAGCCGGTACTCGGCCAGTTCGTCAAAAAAATTCAACAACCGGTCCGCGATGCTGATGAATTTTAAAAACGGCAGATCGCGCCAGAATTCCACCCGCAGTTCGTCAATGACCTGCTTGAGAAGAAAACTGCGTTCAATCGGGTGCAGGCGCGCACCGGGCAGACCGCCCTTAAACTCAGCCAGTTCATTGAAGAGTTCGTCAATGGTTTTCATGGCCGGCGGCAGCAGGGCCGGCCGCTGGCTGGCCTCGATCAGGTAGCGCCGAAAATAAAATTTGTTGCGCTGGCTGGGAAAGACCACGAGCAAAGACGAAAGGTCGGGCAGGCCGTCCCTGAATTTGTCTGTGACGTATCGGGCCAGGTCTTTCAGGAACGGCCGTTCAATGGGAATGATCTTGATCTGACTGCTCATCGCTGGCCTGGTCCGGACCGCCGCCGTCCGGCTATTGGCGGCGGAGACAATCTGCCTCCACGTAGCCGTATTTCCAGCGGTTGCGCACCCGCCACCAGACCTCGTACCAACCTGTTTCTTCGGTCGGCCGCGCCCGCACCGGGCAGCCCTCGTCAAGGACGCCGACCGTGATCGGCCGGTTAAACTGGAAAATGACTCTGGTCGTGCGGGTGATGACCATGTCCTGCAGGTTATCCGGCGGCCGGGCCGGACAGGCCACGGTCATCAAGATCATAATAATGAAGCAAAACAGAAAAAAGCAGGGCCTGGAAAACGCCGGAGCCGGTTTCATGTTTCTGGTCAGATTGTAGCAAAAATACTTGCGGCGTCAAGCGATCTTTGCAAAAACGTTGCTATCACAAAAATGTCAGGAGCAACTAATCCCGCGCGCACGGTCCTCGGCCGGGCCGATATAAATATTTTTTGTAATGGTCCGATTTATCGAACGCCGTTGATTATATACCAGGTCTCAGGAATCGGGTAATTACCGTTTGATTTTATGGCCGGTTTTGTCTCTTATTCCTTCAGATATTTATCAAAAAACACCAGCACCCGGTCAAAGAATTCCGGATAATTTATGAATTCGGGACCGTTCATGCCGCCGTGTTCGGCCTTGGGCACGACCCACAATTCTTTGGGTCCCGGCAATGTCCCATAGATCTTCTCCGACATCCAGACCGGTGTGCGGTTATCTTTTTCTCCGACAATTAAAAAAACCGGAATTTTAATTTTCCCGGCCGCGTTGATGGGTAATAATTCTTCGGGATAATTCACCGGGGCCATAAAATTTCTTTCGGGTAAGGATGTTTGCAAGACCGGGATCAGTTCTTCAAAGGAACTCATCAAAGCCCGGCCCGCATAGGCGGCAATATCCTGTCTTTGGGCGGTGACGGCAAACGAAAGATAAGCGCCGGTGGAAAAACCCATCACCGCGATGCGCTGGCTGTCGACCTCGGGTTGCTTTTTTACCCAGTCCAGCGCCGCATTATAATCAACAAGATATTCTGCATAGCAGAGCCGGTCCCCTTCGGTTGGCCAGTCCGCGCTTCCGCCAAAACCCCGCCAGTCAAATAAGAAGACATTGTATCCCCGGGTGAAAAAATGATACCCGTAAAAAATAAATTGCGTCATATTGCCCGCATCACCGTCGCAAATGATAATCGTCGGTTTTTTCGCGACCGCTGGTGGGTAGGGCCGGGGTTGTGGCTTTAATTCCGGAGGAACTGGTATCACTTTGCCGATAATGGTATTTAAAATACCGGCGGTATCCTGGGCCGGGATAAACCAGCCTTGCAACTTCAAACTGTCTGTGGTCAGGAATTCCACCGGCCGGTAAACAATACCATAATCTGCCGGAACCGCCTTATACGCCTTTTCTGGTTTAAGCGCGAATAAAGGCATCATCAAAATCAAAAGAGTAAAAATGAACCGGGTTTTATGTTTTATTGATGAAGGTTGATTTTGTCCCCCGACTCCGGGCAGGGTGCTTAAATAAGCGGGCATGTTGTCTCCCTTTTTTATTATTATACACCCGGCACATGACGCCTGTCAAGGTTAAATCAATGTCTGATATTACAATGGGGAAATGTTAATAGTTATTACTAAGGGAAAATGTTAATATTGGGGAGAAGGAGAAAGGGCGAAAGGGAAGTTTTGAGGAAGGGTTAGAAGGTTTTTTATTTAGACTATTGGATGTTGTAGAATGTAGAGATTTGACCCCATCTTCACTATCAAATTTAAAAACCCAAAAAAACTGTGCCTGTCTATTTTTTTTCTTCCTAATCAATAGCGCCTTCCAAATTATGTAAGATATTTTTGAAATTGTTTGAAAATACTTTTTCCAATTCTTCTCTCCTCCCAATGATCTGCTCATACAGAGGATAAGAAAAAAGGTCATCTGGATTTAATCTTTTATTTCTAACATAATTTTGTGCAAGGATATTTTTTATTTTATATAAAATTCTTATCTGTTCGTCGTTAAAATTGGAACGCTTGATATACTCAGAAAATCCTTTTTCAATTCGTTCTTCAAGAGAAGGAATTTTTCTTTTTTTAATAGCATGCAAAAAGAAATCCCAGATGCTCCCTTGCGGATAGACATAAATCTTTTTTAGTTGTTCTTCATCAAGATAGATTTTCGGATTTTTTGCCCAATCTTTAAGTATTTCCAAATCATTATCCTCTGGTTGATATTCAGGCATTTCCTCAATCTTCTTTTTTATCTCTACTACATCGTCTCTTTTGGGTTGTAATGCCTCTTCTTCAAAAAGTTTTTTTGCTTTTTCTATAGGTATATTGTCAATAATTTGTATTTTATCTCCGTGAATCCATATCCGTTGAATTAAATTTATCGGGTCAGGATTTGGTACTAAAAAATGACCTGATAATGGTTCTCTTGCAAATATATCACCCAAAGAAGTAGGTCTTACATATTCTTTAATAATCTTCACGTTTTCTTTTGGTGTTCCTCTTCCGTTATCTTCCATTCTCTTGCATAATCCGACAAAGTCTAAAACAGTAAAACTAAATTTTCCGGATTTAGGGTCAAGCCGTGTGCCCCTGCCCAGCATCTGAATATATTTGCCAACGGATTTTGTTAAAGCAGCAAAACCAATATATCTCACACAGGGGATGTCAACACCGGTAGTCATAATATCTACTGAAACAGCGATGTATGGTTTGCGGTTGGGGTTTTTGAACCACTCTTTAAGTGTGGTATTCAATTCACTGTTATCCGAAATAATTGCTTCTGCATATCCTGGCGCAACTTCTTCATTATCTGCAAATAATTTATTTATAGCATTTACAAGCATAAGGCAATGTGCTTGACTTACTCCAAATAAAATCATTTTCTCGCCATATTCAGTATTGTTTTTTATCTCCTCAGCAATCCTTTTCGCTCGTTCTTCTGATAGATATTTTCTTTCAAGTTGTTCAAGATTAATCTTTTTTGTCCGGTCTAGTTCAATCTTTTTTCTTTCATCAATGTCAAAAACATAATCAAATTCAATTCCTTTTTCTTCTGCCTCTCTTGTAAGGTATGTCTTTATTTCTAAAACTTTGTAAGGGGCTAAAAATCCTTCATCAATACCCCGTGCTAAATCAAACTGATAGTCCGGTTCATCATGCTCACATCCAAAAAGTTTATAGGTATCTAAAATCTCCAGGTCCTCTTCTGTTATATCTTTTGCATTCTTAGCCAAAATTGCTTTCTTGGGAGTGGCAGTTAGTCCAATTCTTGGACACAAGAAATGGTCAAAAATAAGTTTGCGGTTAATATTTATTGAGCGATGGCATTCATCAACAATTAAGAGGTCATAAAAATTATTCGGAATGTCCTGAAATATATTTTCAAGCGTATCAATCACAACAATATGAACATTATAATTTCTGTATTGTTTATAGTTTGAAGAACGAATCCAGGCAACAGGATAATCCTTACTTATTAAACTGAACCCCTCATCCCTTGCCTGTTTGGCAAGTAAAATTCTATCCACAACAAATAGGACCCTTTTGGCAAGATTATGTTCCAGCAATGCTTTTACCAGTGCAACTGCAATTCTGGTCTTACCAAGCCCTGTTGCCATAGAAAGAAGCATCTTCTGCTTGCCCTCTTTATATTTCTCAATGAGAGTATTAACACATTCTGTTTGAAAATATCTTTCCTTGCCTGCTGCGGGGTCAAAACCACCAACAATGTTTTCATCAATTACAATTTCCCTTTGAATATTCTTCTGTTTCTCCTGTTCAATTTTTAATTGCATCTCCTCTAAACTCATAAAGCCATCAACTCTTCTAAACTCACCAGCATCAAGTCCACGCCAGGCAGTATCATAAAAAAGAATTCTTTCTGAAGAACACGCATAGAGAAATCTTGGTTTAAGCACACGCCAGTAAAGTGTTCTCAACTTATTTAATGCCTTTTTCTCATCCTCTAATTTATTTTCAAAAACAGCCAGAATATTCCCCTGCAAATCCTGTAGGACAATATCAGGTTTGATGCTTTTAATTCCTGAAAATTCTTTTTGTTGTTCTTCCGTAAGTTTGTATTGTGGCTGATATAAGAGGGTATCTTCTGGTTTCCAACCCAATTTTTGGAGTTCGTTTATAACCTTCAAATCTGTTGATGTTGCTTCGTTAAGGTTCATAAATAAACACCGGTTAAATTGTTATTCATTTTTCCCAGAAGATATTTTAATCTTTCACTCAATTCTTTCTTTTCTGGTAAGTATAGTTTATATCGTGAAATAAACAATTTATTAGTAATTCCACCAAGAGCATATTCAACAAGGATATTATCTTTTTCAGCACCAAGAACTATTCCTACTGCAGGATTATCAGTTTCGCTTTTTACTTCTTTGTTGAAATAATTAAGATACATATTCATCTGTCCAATATCCTGATGTGTAATTTTGCCAACTTTTATTACCTGTCCTTTTTTTGAAAGTTCAAGCACCCCTTTTTTATCTTTGCTTAAAGCAATTCTTTCAAAAAGCATAGAATTTATCTGTCTTCTTAACTCTCTTACTGACCAATTTTCGCTGATACACTGTTTT
>CBFGIH010000020.1:0-12767 GCA_965648775.1 Caldifarciminota bacterium
TTTGAGTTCAACGCCGCCGAGCAAACCACGACCGAGATCATCAATGTCCTCAAACAGCGCAAAACGCCCGGCCGCGATGAATTCAGCCGTTTCTTTACCAGCGCCGACCTGGTCAAGTACGCCAAGCATATACCAGATCGGGAAGAAATTGAAAGTGCGGCCGAACAGGCGAAAAAACTGGTCATGCAAACCAGACCGGCCGAACCATTAACCGCCGCAACATGACCTTCGCTCACCCCTGGTTTCTCCTGTTGCTGCCCGCCGTCTTCGTGCTGATCTGGTGGGAAAAAAAGAAACGCCCGGCAGCCATCGCCTATTCCGATTTAAGTTATTTTCGAATGGTCGGCGAAAACGGACGCTTTTTTCGCCATCTCCACCTTGGTCTCAACGCCCTGGGACTGGTTTTGATCATCCTGGCCCTGGCCCGTCCCCAGCGGGGCCGCATCTATGAGGAAGTGGAAACGAGCGGGATCGATATCATGCTTTGCCTGGACGTTTCCCAGACCATGAGCATGCCGGACTACAGCCCCATGAACCGTCTGCACGTCGCCAAGGAAAGAGCCAAGGATTTTGTTCGGCAGCGTCCGGGCGACCGGATCGGCATGGTCATCTTTGCCCAGACCGCGCTTACCCAGTGCCCGCTGACGTTGGATCATAAAATTGTCACGGAGTTGATCGACCGGATCCGATTCAACATCGTGCCCTGGCAGCAGACCGCGATCGGCACCGGTCTGGCTATGTCCCTGGCCCGGTTGAAAGAAACCCAGACTAAAGAGCGCATCGTGATTTTGCTGACCGATGGCCAGAATAATGCGGGCGACATTGACCCGCTCACGGCCGCCCGCCTGGCGCAGACCTACGGCGTCAAAGTCTACTGCATCGGCGTCGGCACCAAAGGCCGACCCGACATGCCGGAACAGGCTGAACTGGACATGAACACCCTGAATCAAATCGCTGAACTCACGGGCGGCCGGGCATTCCTGGCCACCGATGCCGAAGGCCTCAAATTAATCTACGAGGAAATCAACCGGATGGAACCAACCACCTTCAAGGTGCAGCGCCATACGGTGTATTCTGAGCGGGCCGGCATGTTTCTGACTCCGGCCGGCATCATTTTGCTTTTGAATATCCTGCTCGGCTTGACGTTTATGCGGAGATTGCCGTGATTGTCTGGGGAGCCCGTTTTTATCTTTATCTCCTGCCGCTTGTTCCCCTGCTGGGCCTGGTCTGGTTTGTAATAGAACACAGGAAACGAAGGGCATTGCACCGCATCGCGGATAAAACCACGGCACCGCGCCTGATCGCCGGCCTGCGGCCCGACCTTCGTCATATCAAGATTGTTATCCTGTTGCTGGGCCTTTTATTGCTCGATATCAGCCTGGCCCGGCCTCGCTGGAGCGAGAAACTGCAGATATATAAAGGTCGCGGCATAGATATTGTCATCTGTCTCGACGCCTCCAAGAGCATGAACGCCCAGGACATCAAGCCTTCTCGGATCGAACGGGCGAAATCGGATATCAAATATTTGCTGGACAAATTGAGCGCGCATCAGGTGGGCATCACCGCCTTTGCCGGCGATGCTTATGTGATGTGTCCGCTCACGACGGACGTCGATGCCGCCAAACTATTTCTGGATATCATCAACCCAACCGACATGCCCCGTCCCGGCACAAACCTGGATAAAGCGATCCGGGTATCTTCCTCACTTTTCAACGCCGGGGAGAAAAATTACAAGGCGATGATTTTATACACGGACGGCGATAATCTCGAGGGCGATCCCATGCCAGCAGTGGAAGCCGCCCGGCAACAGGGCATCCGCATTTACCCTGTTGGTGTCGGTTCCCTCGAAGGATCAACCATTCCGGAAACTGATCCCGTCACCGGCAATATCATCTATAAAAAAGACCCGGATCAGAAAATCGTCATTTCGCGCCTGGCCGACCGGTTGTTGCTGCTCATCGCCAAAGCAACCGACGGCCGATATTTCCGGGCGGAAGGGCTGTACATCAATCGTCTTTTCGAAGAGCTGGATGCGCTTAAGAAAAAAGAACTGACCGGCGGCGAGTATGTGCAGTATGAAGAACGCTACCAGATCTTTCTTCTTCCTGCTTTCCTTTTACTCTGGCTGGGCATGGCGCTCGGCGACCGCCGGGGACGCTGGGTGCCCGCTGGCACATTGGCCTTCAATCGCCTCCGGCCATGGACGAGGAAACTGGCGGCGGTATTCACCAGGAAAAAGATAAGCCCTCCTTTATCAGGTCTTGCTGACCAGGAAGAATAAAGTATGATGTCCGTGAAAAAAATGTGCCTCATCTTGCTGATCGGCTTGCCAGCTGCGGTCCGGGCTGACATCGGTGGCCTCATGCGCCAGGGCAACGCGTTTGCTCGTCAGGGAAAATACGAAGAGGCAATAAAAAAATATCAGGAGGCGCTGGTGCAGGAACCCGACAACAACAAAATCCATCATAACCTGGGTCGGGCGCTTTATCAAAATAAAAAATATCATGAGGCCGAAGCCGAATATCAAGTATACCTGTTGACTAAGAACCGCCGCCGCCAGGCGCAAGCTCTTTATAATATCGGCAACTGCCAATTCAAGCAGGGCAACCTGGAAGGGGCGATCAAATCCTATGCCGCCTCGCTCATGCTCGATCCCAAAGACCGGCAGGCCAAGCAGAATCTGGAATTTTGCCAAAAAATCAAGGAACAAATGAAAAATCAACCCCAGAACGATTCCACACCCCAGCAACAACCGAATACGCCATCCGGTGAATCCCAGCCCCAGTCCGGAACGGCGCCGGGAGAAATCAGCCGCCCGGACGCGGACCGCATTCTGCAAGCCCTCCAGAGCCAGGAACAAAAAAACCGCAAAGACAACCGCGAGCAAATTAAGCCGGAAAAAGTGGAAAAGGATTGGTAAAAACATGAGCGATGAAACAACCAGGGACCGTTTACCATGCCGACCAGGTCTAACCGGTTTTACTTTTATAAAACCAAAAAACCTCGATCGGGCATGGCTGATGATCGGGCTTTTGCTGCTCTTGCTGCCAATCTCGCGGCTATCCAGTCAGCAGCTCAATTTTAAGGCCTCGGTCGACCGCACGACGATTGGATTGAATGAAACCTTTACCCTGGAAGTAACAGCCAGCGGTGAAAATATTGGCGGCGTACCCAGGCCCGAACTTCCCGCCCTGCCGGATTTTGATCTACTGGGGCAATCCCAATCCCAGGCCACCAATATTTCTTTTATCAACGGCAAGATGACCCAGCAAAACACCATCACTTACCTCTATACCCTCCGCCCCAAAAAAACCGGCAAGGCCGTTATTGGCCCTTGCCGCCTGAAATATCAAAACCAGGAATATCAAACCCAGTCTATTGAGCTTGAGATTGTCAGCGCGGGCAATCAGCCCGCACCCGTTCCCGGCCAAACGCCATCGCCGGGTCCGGCGCCAGCTGGTCCGGGTTCGAGCGAAAATCTATTTATCGCCGCCCGCGCCCACCGCACTTCGGTGTACAAGGGAGAACAGATCAATGTTGATTATACAATTTACTCGGCCTATAACATTGAAGACCTGAGTAATGTGCAGTGGCCCAGTTTCAGCGGTTTCTGGTCAGAAAAAATTTACGAACCGCAACGCATCAATTTTCAACGCACTCATTACCAGGGCAAACCATTCCTGTCCGCCCTGATAAAAAAGATGGCGGTTTTCCCGGTAGCCACCGGCAGCCTGCGGCTCGAACCCATGAGCATGAGCGTCATCGTAGTCCAACCGCCCCGCGACTTTTTTGATTTTTTTGGCACCAGCCAGCAGGTCCAGATTACCTCCAACGCTCTGACCATCAATGTTCAGCCCCTGCCTGATCCTCCACCGCCCACGTTCACCGGCGGCGTGGGAAAATTCACCATGCAAGCGGTGCTGGACCGTGATTCTTCCATTGGCGGTGAACCCATAAATCTTAAAGTCCGGATCAGTGGCGAAGGCAACATCCGGTTGATTGACAAACCGGCATTGCCGGTCATCACCGGTGCCAGGGTTCTGGAACCGGAAGTCAGGGATGCAGTTCGGGTCCGCGGCGAAACCATCGAGGGGGACAAAGATTTCGTATTTCCGATCATCCCCCAGACCGATGGTGAATTCATCATCCCCGGCCTGGTCATGTCCTTCTTCAATCCCCGAACCCGAACTTATGAAACCGTAAAAACCGCCGAGCTCCGCTTTACCGCGTTAAAAACATCGGTTGCCGGCACGGTCAGCGATGCCAGCGGCATGAAAATCCTTGGAACCGACATTCACTTTATCAAAGCCAATGCCCGAAACCTAAACCGGACCGGATTCAGTTATAAAACCTGGTTCAATTTAGTTTACCCGCTGGCCCTCGTGGGCCTGTTCATTTCCTTCCGCATTCAGCGCCATCGCCAGCGGGCCGCGACCGATCATTCTTACGCCCGGCGCCTGCGCTCCAACCGCCTGGTCCGGCAACGCCTCGCCGCCGCGGAGAAAAAATTAAAGAAAGAGGCTTTCCCTGATTTCTACGCTACCCTCTGGCAGGCGATCATCGGCTACACCGGTGACCGCTTCAATCTTGAAACTCAGGCCATGACCCGCGAACAGTTCCGTGGTGCCCTTGCCAGCCGAGGCGTTCCAACGCAGGATCTGGACCGATTAACGGCAATTCTTGATCGCTGCGATACCGCCCGCTTTTCCCCACAGGTGAGCGCCCCCGATGATCCGGCGGCTATTCTGCAGGAAACCAGGCAGATCCTTAACCGATTATGATAACCTTGATCCTGTCCGTTATTTTTCTCGCCCTTAACCCGGTCGAGTCGTACAACCAGGGCAACGCCGCTTATGAACAGAAGGATTATAATCAGGCCATCGCCCGTTACGAGGAAAGCCGGCTCCAGGCAGATGATCCGCGTCTGTGGTATAATCTGGGCAATGCTTATTTCAAAACCAATAAAATCGGCCAGGCCATTCTCTGTTACCGCCGAGCGCGGTGCCTGGCTCCTCGTGATCCGGATATCGCCTTCAATCTGAATTTCGCGCGCCATTTTCGGGTGGATAAAATTCCAGCCGCGGAAAATCCCTTCTACCAAATTTTGCGACGCGGCCTGATGTATTTTTCGCCGGTCGAAACCTCGTTCCTGGCGGCGATGGGTTTTTTAATGGGAGCGATTTTATTGTCGCTCTACATCATCCAGCGGCGCCGCGGCTGGTTATGGCTAGCCATGGCCGCGGGTCTGCTCTGGCTTTTCTTCCTGGTTGCAGGGTTTACCTGGCGCTCTGAAACCAATCCGGACAACGCGGTTATTATCGTCTCCGAGGCCAATGCTTTAAGTGGACCTGGCCCGGATTATGCTGGCATCATGATTCTCCACGACGGCACCGAGGCCTGGATCCGAGAATCAAGAGGAGATTATTATTTGATTCAAATCCCCGGCGGTTTGGGCGGTTGGGTTAAACAGGAAACCGTCAAACGGATTTTTTCAAATCCCCGTTGACTTTCGGTAATTTTCATATATAATAGAATGAAAAATTAATACGCCGGTTTTTTCCGGTTAGCGGTTGTCCGGAAAATGATACACAGACCGATATTTCGGTCCTTTTGTTCCCTTCCCTGGGTCAAAAGTTTTATTGAGCTTGATTTTATTTATAAGGAGGTAATAATGCGAAAAGTCATCATTATGGGTGCGGCTGGACGCGATTTTCATAATTTCAATGTGTTTTTTAGAAATAATAAAAATTACCGGGTGGTTTGTTTTACCGCCACTCAGATTCCCAATATTGAAGGCCGGCGCTATCCCCGGGAGCTCGCCGGTTCCGGTTACGCGCGCGGCATTCCTATTTACCCGGAAAATCAATTGACCAATCTAATAAAAAAATACAATGTGGATGTTGTCGTCTTTTCCTATTCGGACATCACCCATCTGCATGTTATGCACAAGGCATCAGAGGCAATCGCGGCCGACGCTGATTTCTGGCTGTTGGGCCCCAGATCGTCAATGATCCGGGCGCGCAAAAAGGTGATTTCCATCTGTGCCGGTCGGACCGGCGCGGGCAAGAGCCAGACCACCCGGCGTGTCTGCGAAATCCTCTGCCAGGCGGGCCTGCGTTATTCCGTAGTCAGGCATCCCATGCCCTACGGTGATTTACGGCGCCAGGTTGTTCAGAAATTCGCAACCCTGGCTGATCTTGACCGTCATAACTGCACAATTGAAGAGCGGGAAGAATACGAACCCCATATCCGCTCGGGCAACACGGTTTTTGCTGGAATCGATTACGGACTAATCCTGCGCGCCGCGGAAAAGATTTCCGATGTGGTGATCTGGGACGGCGGCAACAACGACCTGCCTTTTTTCAAACCTGATTTGCATATCGTAGTGGTGGATCCCTTCCGGGTCGGCCACGAAAGTACTTACTTTCCCGGAGAACCAAATGTCCGACTGGCGGATTTGATTGTCATCAATAAAATCGATACGGCGCCGCGCAAAAGCGTGGCGGCCCTGGAAGCCAATGTCCGGCGACTCAATGCCCGGGCGGCCGTCATCAGGGCTGCTTCACCGACTCAGGCTGATGAACCAGCCCTGATCCGCGGCCGCCGCGTGGTGGTGGTCGAAGACGGTCCAACGTTGACGCATGGTGAAATGTCCTTCGGTGCCGGCATGGTCGCAGCGCGCAAGTATCGCTGCCGTTCCGTCGTTGATCCCCGACCGTATGCGGTCGGTTCGATCAAAAAAGCATACCAGCATTACACGCACATTGGTCCTCTGATCCCGGCGCTCGGCTACAGTCCCACTCAGATCCGGGAACTGGAACAGAGCATCAACCGCACGCCGGCGGATACCGTCATCATGGGCACGCCGATTGACTTGAGAAAAATCATGAAATTAAATAAACCGGCGGTGCGCATCCGTTACGTCCTGCAGGAACGCGACCACGGGAAACTGGAAACGATGGTGCGGCGTGCGGTTAGGAAGAAAAAGCTTTAAAGATAATTACGGCGGCGTCATCAGGGGATGTTGAGTCCGCCGCCAGACAAAGAAAGGAGCACAATGGCTAAGAAATTGGTTTACAACTTCGGCGGCAAAAAAGCCGACGGCTCAGCGAAAATGAAAAACCTGCTGGGCGGCAAGGGCGCCAATCTGGCCGAAATGACCAACCTCGGCATTCCGGTTCCACCCGGATTCACCATCACGACCGAGGTCTGCACTTATTATTATCAAAACCGGAAAAGCTATCCGCGGGAACTCAAAGCACAGGTGCAGAAAAGCCTGGCGCGGACCGAATCTCTGCTGGGCAGGAAATTCGGCGATCCGAATAATCCGCTGCTGGTTTCGGTCCGTTCTGGAGCGCGCAGTTCCATGCCCGGCATGATGGAAACCGTTCTGAACATCGGGCTGACGGAAAAAACGATACCGGGCCTCATCCAACAAAGCGGGGGCAACGAACGTTTTGTCTATGACGCATATCGCCGGCTTATTATGATGTATTCGGATGTGGTTATGGAAAAAGCCGCGGGCATCGAACCCCCGGACGAGGATTCGGGCATCCGGCGCCAACTGGAAAAAATCATGGACGAGGTCAAGAAAAGCAAAGGCGTCAAGCAGGACACAGACCTAAGCGCGGTCGATCTCAAGGATTTATGCGGACGCTTTAAAAGAAAAATCAGGGAAGTGCTGGGCAAGGATTTTCCGGATGACGCGGCGGCCCAGCTCTGGGGCGGCATCAGCGCCGTATTCGCGTCCTGGAACGGCAAGCGTGCGGTCAGTTACCGCCGCATTGAAGGCATCCCGGATGAATGGGGCACAGCGGTTAATGTCCAGGCCATGGTCTTTGGCAACATGGGCAGCGATTCCGCCACCGGCGTCGCCTTTACCCGCAATCCGGGCAACGGCGAAAACCAGTTCTACGGCGAGTATCTGATCAATGCCCAGGGCGAAGACGTGGTGGCGGGCATCCGAACCCCAGCACCGCTGAACGCCTACTCGACTTCCGAACACAACAAGGATCTGCTGACCCTGGAAAAGGCCATGCCCGAATTGTACCAGGAACTCGTGACTTACCGTCATCGACTGGAAAAGCACTATCGCGACATGCAGGATATTGAATTCACGATTGAACGGGGCAAACTTTACATGCTTCAGTGCCGGGTGGGTAAGCGCAATGGTCCGGCTGCGGTCCAGATGGCCATGGACATGCTCAAGGAACGATTGATCACCCGGGAAATGGCGGTGATGCGGGTTACCCCGGCCCAGCTGGACGAACTTCTACATCCCATGATTGATCCGAAAGCCGAAACTGGCAAAACCGCACTGGCCCGGGGACTGCCCGCCGGTCCGGGCGGCGCCGCGGGTCAGATCGTTTTTTCATCCCGCGATGCCGTGGAATGGGCCAAACAGGGCAAGAAAGTAATCCTGGTCCGCGAGGAGACCAATCCGGAAGACGTTGAGGGCATGCGGGCCGCCCAGGCGATCCTGACCGCGCGCGGCGGCATGACCTCGCACGCGGCGCTGGTCGCCCGCGGCTGGGGCAAGTGTTGTATTGTCGGCTGCGGCGCGATTAAGGTTGATATCGAAGAGAAAACCATGCGAATCGGCGAACGGACCTTCCGCGAAGGCGATTGGATCACCTTGAACGGCACTAAAGGCAATGTCTATGAAGGCCAATTGCCCATGATTGAATCTTCCGAAAATGTACTCCTCCACCAATTCCTCAAACTCTGTGATTCCATCCGACGGCTGGGCATTCGCACTAACGCGGACACGCCGGCCGACGCCCAGCGCGCCCGCCAGTTCGGCGCCGAGGGCATTGGCCTCATGCGCACCGAGCACATGTTCTACGGCAAGGGCTCGGATCAACCTCTTTTCCTGCTGCGCAAGATGATCGTTTCCAAGACCGAAGCTGAACGCCGCAAGGCCCTGGATGAACTGTTTCCCTTTATGAAAAAAGATTTCCGGGGCGCCCTGGAAGCGATGGACGGCTATCCTGTGGTCATCCGCCTGCTCGATCCGCCCCTGCACGAATTCGTGCCCCGCGACCGCACCAAGCTGGAACAGCTCGCCCAGGAGCTGGGTATATCTTTCGAGGAACTGGAAGCCCGGGCGGAAAACCTCCATGAATCGAACCCGATGATGGGACACCGCGGTGTCCGGCTCGGCATCACCTATCCGGAAGTGAGCGAGACGCAGGTCCGTGCGATCTTTGAAGCGGCGGCGGAATTAACCAAGGAAGGCAAGAAGCCGTACCCGGAAATCATGGTGCCGGTGGTCAGCGATGTCAAAGAACTCGAAGATCAAGTCCGGATCATCCAGCGGGTCTACCAGGAAGTTCTTGCCAAGTACGGTTTGAAAAAAATCAAGTACTTGTACGGCACGATGATTGAAATTCCCCGGGCTTGCCTGGTGGCGGATCAGATCGCCCGGAGCGCGGAATTTTTCTCCTACGGGACCAATGACCTGACCCAGATGGGCTTTGGCTTTTCGCGCGACGACATCGGCGGCTTTCTCCCCGATTACCTGAAAAAGAACATCCTGCCCTTTGATCCCTTCCAGTCCATCGACCAGACCGGCATTGGCGAGCTGATCAAAATCGGCATTGAACGCGGACGCCGAACCCGGCCCGGCCTCGAGGTCGGTATCTGTGGCGAGCACGGCGGCGAACCCAAATCTGTGCATTTCTGCCACCGCGTCGGCATGGACTATGTATCCTGTTCGCCTTTCCGCGTGCCCATTGCCCGCCTGGCCGCGGCCCAGGCCGCGCTGGCTGGAAGTCCGGCGAAGAAAAACCGGAAAAAAACGCGCAAGTAAAAAATGAGCCCGTCAGGGCGCGCGGTTCCTTTCAAGAAAACATGGCGACCATCACCCTGCGCCGCTTAGCGGCGCAGGGTCCGCCTTGACGGGCATGCATCTGCTGACACCGGTCGCCTCCTTATAATAATCGCATGAAGATCCTACCCCGCGGCTACTCCCGCGATATCTGGACCATGTTCACGACGAATGTCGTGACCTCCATCGGTTTTTCCATTTCCATGCCCTACCTGAGCCTGTATTTGAACAATATCCAGGGCATACCCATGACCGCGGTTGGTTCCATCCTCATGATCTCCCTCGTCATCGGCGCACTGATCGGACTGTACGGCGGCGAACTTAGCGACCGGCTGGGCCGTAAATGGGTCATGGTCCGCTCCCTGTTTCTGCGCTGCCTGATTTTCCTTTTATTCGGACTGGCGATTCGCTATCACGGCTCTATCCTGATCATCATCATCCTCATGATCATGAATGCCTCCCTCGGATCCTTTTTCATGCCCGCATCCCAGGCCTATGTTGCCGACCTCACCACCGAGGAAAAGAGAATATCCGCCTACGGCCTGATCCGCATCGGCGGCAATCTGGGCTGGGCGCTCGGTCCAGCGATCGGCGGGCTGCTGGCCACTTTAGATTACTCCTATCTTTTCTTTGTCACCGGGTTCTGCATGTTCGGCGCATCCCTGTTCATGCTTCGCTTCAGCCGCGAATCCCTTAAACTGTCCGACCGGAATGGTGAAAACAGGAACACGCTGGCAGATATTGTCTCGGTCGTGCGCGACCGGCAATTTCTGACTTTCACCTTGATCTGTCTGTCTATTTTCATTGTCTGGGGGCAGCTGGTCTCCCCCATTTCGGTTTACACGGTCAACCGGGTGGGCATCACCAAGTCCCAGTTGGGCATTCTCTTTTCCATCAACGGCTTTCTGGTCGTCATTTTCCAGTATTTAATCACCCACCTGATTCCGGAAAAAAAGGAGTTATCCGCGTTGACCGTCGGCGCCCTGGTCTACGGCCTTGGTTATCTGTTCATCGGTCTATCCAACGGTTTTGGCATGCTGGTCGCGGCCATGGTCATCATCACCACCGGCGAGATGATCGTCACGCCGGCCGGTCACAGTTACGCGTCGATTCTGGCTGATCCGGCTCACCGCGGCCGGTACCTGGGTTTTTTCAACCTATCCCAGTCGTTCGGCTGGGCGTTAGGTCCACTGCTGGGCGGTATTCTGCTGGACGCAATCCCCGGCCGCTCGATCGCGATCTGGTCGATCATCAGCGGCCTGGCTCTGTTTTCGGCTGCGGGTTTCTGGATTTTTCTTAAAAATCGTTCAGGGCCGGTTTCCTTTAATTAATCATTCCCGATTCTTGACACTTAAGTTTAATTTATTATAATATGAATAAGAGCGGAGGCCCTATGAAAGCCATCAGCCGTCGTGATTTTTTGAAAGTGATCGGCGCCGGCGCGGCGGGAATGATCATTAACCCCAAATTAGCTTTAGCCCAAAAAAACCGCGGACCCCTGGCGAGCACGGTCGTGCAGTGCTACGACCAGCAGGCCACTTCTGGCAGCACCATCAACCCCTCGGTCGTGCAGGTCATGATGGATGAATCCATCAAGGCGCTGACCGGCATCAACCACGTGGGCGATGCCTGGAAATCAATCTTTCCCGGCATCAGCGAAGCCAGCGTTATCAGCATCAAGGTCAACTGCTTCACGGAACTGCCCACGCATCCCGCGTTTGCCTACAGCATCGCCAATGGCCTGACCCAGATGACATTCGGCAGCAATTACTTCAGTCCCTATAACATCATCATCTGGGATGATACAGACGCTCACTTGACCGGCAACGGAGGCTACACGATCAATTACAATACCCCGGGGCAGGTGCGTTGTTTTGGTACCAGCCATTCTGGTGTCGGGTATGACACCACCAACCCGCTCAATGTCAGCGGCGTGACAAGTTATCCCAGCCGCATCCTGAGTCAAATGAGCAATTTTGTTATTGATGCGGCGGTCATGAAAACCCACAGCATGGCGACCGTAACCCTGACCTTGAAAAATTCCTACGGTTCCGTTAACAATCCCGGTTCCCTGCACGGCTCAGGCAACTGCAACCCGCAGATTCCCTCCCTCAATCAGCAAATCCGGGACGTGCTTAATCCCACCGGCCGCCAGAAATTGTTCCTGATTGACGGCCTGTTCGGACTTTACAGCGGCGGTCCCAGCGGTTCGCCTAACTGCAATCCAAAAAAACTGATCATGAGCCTTGATACCGTGGCTTGTGACGCGCAGGGTCAGAACGCGATTAATGTGGAGCGCGTCGCGCATGGCCTGTCACCAGTCAATGCGCCTCATATCACCACCGCCAGCCAGGCGCCGTATAATCTGGGAACCACGGAGATAAATCTAATCGAAATCAACAATCCCTACCATCTGGAGGAAATGCGTTCGTCCTCCGCTTCCGGCTCCGTCATCCGAATTACGCCCAATCCGGTCCGCACCAGCGCCCGGATCCGGATCTTAATGCCCCAGGATGCCTACGCTTACCTTTCTTTAATTGACGCGGCTGGCCGTCTGCAGGCGGAAATCTACGCCGGCTGGCTCCGGCATGGCGCGCACACGATCAATTATAACCTTGAACGGGCATTGCCGGCGGGAACCTACTTTCTCCGCTTTCACGCGCAATCCCGCACCTGGTCTGAGCGATTAACGATTATCCGCTGAAATCATTCCACCGGGTCGTCGCCATTGTCAATCCGCGGGCCGCGGCTTCAGGCCTTAATCACCGGTGGCGGCGGATCCGTCAAGTGCTTAAGCGCGCGGGCATAGAATACACTGCCTATCTGACTCAAAACCGCGGACACGCGGTTTGGTTAACCCGGCAATTCGCTTTTGATCACAAAATGCTGATTTTGTGCGTGGGCGGCGACGGCACACTTAACGAAATCGTTAATGGAC
>CBFGIH010000021.1:0-8783 GCA_965648775.1 Caldifarciminota bacterium
CTCGGTCAACAGCTGGCTGGCCGGATATATCTCGCGGGCGTTGATTTCCGTAATAACCGGATAATGCTCGGCCCGGATCAGCAAGGTCATGATGATTTCCTCGAGCGAGGCGTTACCCGCCCTTTCGCCGATGCCGTTAACCGTGCATTCAACCTGCCCGGCTCCAGCCTGAACCGCCGCCAGCGAGTTAGCCACCGCCAGACCAAGGTCGTTATGGCAATGCACGCTCAGCGTGTACGGACGGCTCGCGGGCAAATGTTCCCGGATAAAACGGATGAGATTCTGGAATTCATCCGGAACCGCATAGCCCACGGTATCAGGCACGTTAATGGTCTGGCAGCCTTCGGTCAATACTGCTTCAAAGACCTGGCATAGGAAGGCGCGGTCACTCCGCGTAGCGTCTTCGGCGCAGAACTCGATATCATCAATGTATTTTCGTGCCCAGCGCACGGCCTGCCCGGCGGTTTCGATTATCTGCTCCCGGGACATCATCAGTTTTTTAGTCAGATGAATCTCGGAAGTAGCCAGAAAAATATGGAGGCGGGGACGCCGCGCTTTTTCCAGGGCCATGGCCGCCCGTTGAATATCTGCTTCCCGGGCGCGGCAAAATCCGGCCACCTGGCATTGCTGCACGGTGCGGGCGACAGCCTGGACTGCTTCAAAATCGCCGGGCGAGGCGATGGGAAAACCGGCTTCGATCACATCCACGCCCAGTTTCTCCAGTTGCCGGGCCATCCTCACTTTTTCCCGGACATTCATGCTGAAGCCCGGCGCTTGTTCGCCGTCGCGTAAAGTCGTATCAAAGACCAACAGTTTTTTTCGGACCATATATCATCTCCTTTTTTTAAGAAAAAGGCCCACCGCTTTGCCGGTGGGCCTTCAGGCGATCCCTTAGCATTTTCATGCTAAGGGGCCCTAAGGCCCAGTTTGAGAATAACGATAATCGTCAGATTCCTTACGTTGGGGCTCATGCCCATACCGCAATGTGGATTGGTTTGCTTCATTAACATGGTTGCGGCAGTTCCGTAATTGGCACCCCTTCCGGAGTGCAGGTGTCGGGGAAGAAACCGGAATCGGTTTTAAAAAACCATGATTCTGAATTGGTGGGGTTTAAGGTTCTGGCGGTTGCTGGTTCGTTCATGCGGTCCTCCTGTTTTTTTCCGCGTCGGCCACCACCGTCTTGCGGGCGCCGGCCGTTTTTAGATACGCCAGTTTATTAAGGGCGTTGACATAGGCCTGGGCGCTTGCCACCACGATATCGGTGTGAGCAGCCCGGCCGATGACCGTTTGACCGCGATCTTCCACGGAAACGGTTACTTCACCCATGGCTTCAGTTTCCGGGGTCAGGGCGCGCACCTGAAAATTAACCAGGTGATTGCGGGCTCCGGCTAAAGCGGCAATGGTTTTGTAGGCGGCATCCACCGGGCCGTCGCCGTGACCGGTCTGCTTGATCACCCGGCCCTCGATTTCGATTTCGACCGTCGCGGTCGGCACCATACCGGTGCCGCAGGCAACATTGACGCTCAATAACTTGAAAGGAGCAGGGATATCCATGATTTCCCCCATCACCAGCGTTTCCAGGTCCTCGTCGTAAATCGTCTTCTTCTTGTCCGCGAGTTTTTTAAAGGCCTGAAAGGCATGCTCGAAGCCGGTGTCATCGAGTTTGTATCCGAGTTTTTCCAGCCGGGACGCGAAAGCGTGGCGGCCGGAATGTTTACCCAGCACCAGGGTGCTGGTGGTAAAGCCGACGGTTTCCGGCGTCATGATTTCATAGGTGTGGCGGTCCTTGAGCACGCCGTCCTGATGAATACCGGCTTCGTGGCTGAAGGCGTTGCTGCCCACGATCGCCTTGTTCGGCTGCACCGGCGTGCCGGTTATGCGTTTTAACAGCCGGCTGGCCGGATAGAGTTCGCGGGTCGTCACCGAGGATTTAACCGGATACAAATCTTGGCGGGTCCAGATCGCCATGACAATTTCCTCAAGCGCGGCATTGCCGGCCCGTTCGCCGATGCCGTTAACCGTACACTCCACCTGACGACTGCCGGCCAAAACCGCGGCCAGCGAATTGGCCACCGCCAGTCCCAGGTCATTGTGACAATGAACGCTGATGACAACCTGTTCGATGTTTTGAACATGCGTGCGCAGAAAAGATATCAACCGGTAAAACTCTTCGGGTGTCGTGTAGCCGACTGTATCCGGAATATTGATTGTCCGACAGCCTTCGCGGATGACCGCCGAGTAAACTTCGGCGAGAAAACTCCAGTTCGAACGGGTCGCATCTTCAGCCGAAAACTCAACATCATCCACATATTTCCGGCATTGCCGCACGGCTTCTGCGGCTCTTTCCATGGCGGCGGCCCGGCTCAGGCCCAGTTTTTTTTCGAGGTGAATATCGGAGGTCGCGATAAAAGTGTGAATGCGCGGATGAGCAGCCGGTTCGAGCGCCTGCGCCGCCCGTTCGATGTCGCGGCGCGAAGCCCGGGCCAGCGCCGCCACGGTCCGGTCTCTGATTTCGGTCGCCACGGACCGCACCGCGGCAAAGTCGCCTTCAGATGCAATCGGAAAACCAGCCTCAATGACATCCACATTCAACCGGTCGAGTTGACGCGCCAGACGCAGTTTTTCTTCCACGTTCATGCTGAATCCCGGCGCCTGTTCGCCGTCACGCAGCGTCGTGTCAAAGACCGTCAGTTTTTCCTTCATGATGCCTCCTTTTTTAAAAACATAAATAAAAAACCCACCGTTGCCGGTGGGCCTTATTCCCGCGCGAATCCCGTTTATCGGGTCATAAGGCCCCGCCGTCCAGGGTAAGGACGACGATGATAATCGTGATAATAAGGGAAATGCGCGTGGCTATGGTAGACGCGGTTGCCGATGATGATCTTGCCGCTTTTCGATTCATAATCTTAGCAGTATATTGAAAAAAAATATTTTGTCAAGGGGGATCTTACGTTTTTTTAAAACGGCGTGCCGTCCTTTTCCCGATCAAAAACGACTTCCCCGTTGATGATCGTTTTCTCGACGCGGGACCGGGCATCAAACGGATCGCCGGATAAAATGATTAGATCTGCGTCCTTGCCCGGTTCCAGGCTGCCCAGCCGCCGGTCCAGGCCCAGGATCCGCGCGGGATTGATGGTGATGGCTCGAAGCGCGTCCTGCTCGGATAATCCTTCCTTGACGCCCATGATCGCGCATAACAGAAGGTATTGTATGCCGTTAAAAGGGTGATCGGTAGTAATGGCGTAGAGAATACCAGCGTCCTGATATGCTTTCAGGGCTTTAAAAGAAAGCGCCTGGGTTTCAATTTTGGTAGGGGTGCCCAGGGCCGGGCCAGCGACAATCGGGATGTTTTGTTTCTTAAACCAGTCAATGATCGTATAGGCCTCGGTGCCGTGCTCAAAGACGATCCGGATCTTGAACTCACGGGCAATGCGCACCGCCGTGACGATGTCATCCGCCCGGTGGGCATGCACCCGCAGAGGAATTTGCCGCTGCAGGACCGGTAAGAGGCTTTCCACGAGCAGATCGCGATCCAGGGGTCGTTCTTTTTTCTTTTCAGCCCAGGTGCGGTTTTTCAGGTAGTTTTGCGTTTTGACCAGTGCCATTCTTAGAAACGCAGCGGTGCTCATTCTCGTCCAGGGAGCGCGTTTCAGGTCGCGGCCCACGAATTTGGGATTTTCACCAAAGGCGGCCTTGACGCCGGCGTTTTCCTTAACCACCATTTCGTCCACGACCGAACCGATGGTCTTGATCACGGTCACCGTGCCGCCAAGCGGATTGGCACTGCCGGGCGCCACGGCCGCAGTTGTGACGCCGCCGCTGCGCGCGTATGCAAAGCCTTTTTCCCGGGGATTGAGACCATCGATTGCCCGGAGATGGGGGTTAACGGCGTCGGATAGCTCGTTGTAATCGTAACCTTCAACCCGGATGCCGACTTCGGAAACACCCAGATGAGAATGGGCCTCTACCAGGCCCGGCAGGATAAACCGGTGCTGGGCATGAATGATCTTGGATCCTTTGGGAATTTTAATCTTTAAGCCCAGGGCTTTGATTTTATTACCGTCAATCAAAATAACGCCATTATTGAATTTTTTTCCAACCACGGGCAGCACGGTGCCGTTGACGATGGCGAGCATGCGGTCCTCCTTTTTCGCTTTATTAATATATCAGCCGACGGCCGGCTGTCAAGAAAAGTGTTTTGATCAACGATTAAATCCGCTGATAGAATTTAGCAGGATTGACAGCGTCTATAGCGTATTGCCCGGAAATGGCCGTCCAGACCTTCTGCCCGGGCCAAAATCTCGGCGGTTGGACCTACGGCGTTTAAGCCCCGCCGGGTGACGTCAAGCATGGTTGGCACCTTCAGGAAATCGCGGACGCTCAGACCGCCCGTATAGCGAGCCGCCGCGGCGGTGGGCAGAGTATGATTTAACCCGCTGGCATAGTCGGCCAGCACCTCGGCCGACCATGGTCCGATGAATAACGAGCCGTAGTTGAACAGCATTTTTGACAGCGATGCCGGCTGCCGGACCTGCAATTCCAGATGTTCCGGCGCCTTGCGGTTGGCGAGGTACGTGGCTTGTTGCAAGTTTTTTACCAGAATGATCGCTCCTTTGTTGGCCAGCGCCCGGCGCGCGGTTTTGGTGGTCGCCAGGTGCTGAAGTTGGATCTGTATTTCCCTGGTCACGCGGCCGGCCAGTTCTCGATCAGTGGTGACTAAAACCGCCTCGGCCTGAATATCATGTTCCGCCTGCGCCAGCAGGTCAGCCGCGATGATCCGGGCATCGGCGCTGCGGTCGGCAATGACCATGATCTCAGTCGGGCCGGCGATAAAATCGACACCCACGGTGCCGTAAACGGCCTTTTTCGCCTGATTGACATAGATGTTGCCCGGACCGAAGATTTTATCCACGGCCCGGATGGTCTGGGTGCCGAAAGCCAGGGCGGCAATCGCCTGCGCGCCGCCGACCCGGTATACTTCCCGGATACCGAGCATGCCTGCTGCCGCCAGGATTGGCGGTGCCACCGAACCGCACGTCGTGGGCGGAGAACAGACTGCGATTTCCTTTACGCCCGCGACCTGGGCCGGCACCGCGCACATAAGCAAGGTCGAGATCAGCGGATAGCGGCCGGACGGTACATAGATGCCGATCCGTTCTATGGGGATGACCCGTTGACGGGCGCGGACACCCGGTTTAATCAATAATGAAAAATTTCGATAACCGTCCAGCTGGGCGCGGGCAAAACGCCGGAGCGCCTGGCGGGCTTTTTGCAAAGCGTTAATAAGTTCCGGTGAAAGATTCTGGCCGGCGCGCCGGAATTCATTTTTCCCCACCCGCAGTCCGGTAATTTTAATCCCGTCGAAAAGCCGCGTATACCGCCTCAGGGCTTCATCGCCGTTTTGACGGACGTCATGCACGATTTGCTGGACGGCTGCTGACACGGCGAAGGTTGAGCGTTGAAAAAATTCCGGCGGCAGACGCGGAAAACGATAAAGTTTCATTATTTTTCCATTATTGATCATGTCGTTTTCACCTTTTTTAATCATTCTGGATTTTCAACGAATCCACGCCGCACAGTCCACGCACAGTATCCGCGAACTCCGGAAAGGAAATGGCAACGCAGCCAGCATCGCGGATCACGGTGTCTCCTTCCGCGATCAGACCGGCAATGCTCAGCGCCATGGCGATGCGGTGATCGTGCCGGCTTTCGACTTCCGCTCCCTGGAGCCGGACCGGGCCTTCAATGATCATGCCGTCCGGCGTCGCGCGGATTTTTGCCTTCATCCGGGCAAGACCGGTCACGATCGCGTCGATGCGATCGGTTTCTTTAATCCGGAGTTCTGCGGCGTCACGGATGATGGTGGTGCCGCAGGCCTGTGTGGCCGCAACTGCCAGAATAGGAATTTCGTCGATCAGCCGGGGAATGAGCAGCCCACCGATTTCCACGGCCTTCAAGGAGCTGGGTTCGATAACCAGATCCCCGACGGGTTCCTGACCGCAGCACGTTTCCGCCGGCACGGTAATCTTGACGTTCATCTGTCGCAGGACATCAAGCATGCCGGTGCGGCCAGGATTAATTCCCACTTTTTTAATCCGCACCGGATTTTGGCCGGCGATGCCGGCCAGGATTGCAAAGAAGCCAGCCGATGAGATGTCGCCGGGTATGTCCAGCTGCTGTCCGGTCAGTTCCGAACCGCTGGTAACCCGGATTCGGCCCTGGTTTAATCTCTGGATATCCGCTCCAAAATATGCCAGCATTCGTTCCGTATGATCGCGGGTCCGGACCGGTTCCGTGATCACGGTTTCACCCCGGGCGTGCAGTCCGGCTAAAAGCAGGGCGGATTTGACCTGGGCGCTGGCCACGGGCATGGTGTAGGCGATGCCGCGCAGGCGCGCGCCCTTGATTTTTAAGGGAGCATACTTACCGCTGGTCTGGGGCTCAATATCCGCGCCCATAAGTTTCAATGGTGCGACCACCCGGTCCATGGGCCGGCCGCAGAGTGATTGATCACCGGTCAGGAAAGAAGAAAAAGGTTGAGCCGATAAAAGTCCGGCCATAAGCCGCATGGTGGTCCCTGAATTGCCGCAGTCAAGGGCCGCGGCTGGTTCATCGAAGCCGAAAAATCCACGGCCCTCGACGATCAGCGCGCGATCAGTTTCCTGAATCTCCACGCCCAGACCGCGCAGAACCTTGATGGTGGAACGGCAGTCATGTCCGCGGGAATAGCCGGTGAGGATCGTGTATCCCCGGGCCATACTGCCCAGGATCAAGCCGCGGTGCGTCAGCGATTTATCGCCGTTTACTGTTATCTCGTGGCCACGGCACCGGGAGGGACGAATGACGAAATCCATGTCAGAGAATCCTACCGAACGGCATAGCAGCCGAGCAGTTTTGAATAGGCAGCGACCGTATCCAGCGTGGCGATCGCCGACCGGCATTTTTCTTCCGCGATGCTGCCCCGGAAATCAATATAAAATAAATATTCCCACGGCTTGCCGATAATGGGCCGCGATTCCAATTTAACCAGATCGATGTTGCGCAGGGCGAACACACTCAGGCAGCGGAAAAGGATCCCGGGAGCGTTTTTAACGCCGAAAGCCAGAGAGGTTTTGATATTTTTGCCAGTGGCAATCTTGCGTTCGCGGCCCAGGATGAGGAAGCGCGTAAAGTTTTGCGGATTGTCTTCGACGGCCTTGGCCACGGCGCGGAGTCCGTATGACCGCGCGACTTGCGGCCCGGCAATGATGCCGACATCTTTCCTCCTTTGTTCATTGATGATTTTAGCGGCGCCGGCCGAATCATAAACCGGCACGATTTTGATCCCGGTCTGACGGCTGAGAAACCGGCGGCACTGATCCAGGGCTGCCGGATGCGACCAGATTTCACGAAGATCCCGGCGCCGACCGTCCGGCCGAACGAATAAATGGAAACGGACGCGCAGGGTGATTTCGCCGTTGATCCAGAGATCATATTTCAAAAGCAGGTCATAATTTTGATGAATGCTGCCGGCCAGGGTGTTCTCAATGGGAATCACGCCGTAAACGCCGCGCCGGCGGCTGACCGCTTGAAACACATCTTCGAATTGCATTAATCCTTTACCGGTAACACCCGGACCGAAATATTTCACGGCCGCCAGCTCGCTGAAACTGCCCGGTTCGCCCTGATAATAGACTTTTGTCATACGGTGCGGCCGATCGCCGCCGCGATTTTGCTGATTTCGGACATCAGGGAAGCGAACCGCTCCGGTTTCAGGGACTGCTTGCCGTCGGAGAGTGCCTGGGCCGGATCCGTGTGCACCTCCACGATCAGCCCGTCGGCACCAGCGGCGATGCCGGCGCGGGCCAGGGCGTGGACATACCGCCAATCACCGGCCGCGTGGCTGGGATCAACGATCACCGGTAGGTGGCTGAGATGCTCGATGACCGGCGCGCAGCTGATGTCAAGCGTGTTGCGGGTGTAGCGTTCGAAGGTCCGGATTCCCCTTTCGCAGAGAATGACATTAGGGTTGCCTTCGGCCAGGATGTATTCCGCGGCCATGAGCATTTCTTCAATCGTGGCCGACATGCCCCGTTTGAGTAAGACCGGCTTGGTAAAGCGGCCCACGGTCCGGAGCAGGGAAAAGTTCTGCATGTTCCGGGCGCCGATCTGGATGATATCCACATACTGGCAGACCATGGGCACGTCAATTTCAGAAATGACTTCGGTGACCAGCGCCATGCCGGTTCGTTCCCTTGCCCGCGCCATGATCTCCAGTCCCTTTTCGCCCAGCCCCTGAAAACTGTAAGGTGAACTGCGGGGTTTGAACACGCCGCCCCGCAAGAAAGTGGCTCCGGCCTTTTTGACCAGATCAGCGATTGCCATCAGCTGGTCCTCAGATTCGACGGCGCACGGCCCGGCAATAATCGCCAGTTCCCGGCCGCCGATTTTTTTACCGTTTACCGGCACGACTGTGTCTTCGGGATGAAACTCGCGGCTGGCGAGTTTAAACGGGCGGAGAATGGGAATCAGGTTTTCCACGTCATCCATCGGCTCAATCATCTTGATGATCCGTTCGCGGTCCGTGGCGCCGATGACATGGATCACGGTCTTTTTCTCGCCGGTAGAAAGCCGGGTTTCGTAGCCCATTTCTTTCAACCGGGTCTGCACGGCTTCGATCGCCCGTGGCCGTGCCGAAACCGACATGGTGATGATCATTTCTCCTTCCTTTCCCCGACATGGTGGTGCAGGAAATCAAGAGCCAGCAAATAACCCTGCCCGCCCAGGCCGCTAATCTGGCCCAA
>CBFGIH010000021.1:8793-12673 GCA_965648775.1 Caldifarciminota bacterium
CGCGGATTGCGATCGAGGTGTGCGTGAAACCAGCCGGATTAATGACCAGCCCATCAGCTTCAGCCGCGGCCTGGATCGCATCAATGATCTGACCTTCAGAATTGCTCTGCACGATTTTTACCCGGATGCGGTTGCGCCGGGCATACTCCTGAATCTGCTGATTGATCTCGTCCAGGGTGACTGACCCGTAAATCAAAGGTTCCCGTCGGCCCAGCAGGTTTAAATTCGGGCCGTGAATCACATGAAATTGTTGCATGGTTCCTCCTTTACGATTACCCGGCCGATTCGTATTGGTCGGGGAATCAGGACCGTGGCGCCTCTGGTTTTTTTATCCTGACGCATGATGGGTCTGATGACCGGCCAGTCAAAACCAGCCGGCAGGCAAACCGGCAGACCAAAACGTTTCAAAAGGCAAACCAGCCGTTGGTGATCCTTTTTCGCCAGGAAATTCCGGCGCACGGCCTGCCGCGCTTCTTCGGCCATGCCGATCGCGACCGCGGCGCCATGCGTTATGCCTCGGTAATTCATGGCGGTTTCCAGGGCATGACCGACCGTGTGCCCGAAGTTGAGTGTTTCCCGCATGCCTTTTTCCTCAAATTCATCGTTTTCAACGATCGCCTGCTTCAGCTGGGCGCAGCGGACCACAATCCTGGTGATTGTGTCTGGTTCGCGGTCAAGAATCAGCCGCGCGTTCCTTTCCAGTTCCAAAAAAAACGATGCATCCGCGACGAAGCCATACTTGACGACTTCGGCCAGCCCGCCGATAAATTCCCGTTCGGGCAGGCTCGCGATCAGACGGGTGTCGCAGATGACCGCGCTGGCCGGATAAAATACGCCGATCACGTTTTTGCCTTCCTGGTGATTAATACCGGTTTTACCGCCCAGCGCGGCATCTACCTGCGATAGCAGGGTGGTTGGCACATGGACTAGGCGCATACCCCGTTTGAAGGTGGCTGCGATCAAGCCGGCCAGGTCCGTGATCACGCCGCCGCCCAGGGCCACCAGGAGATCGCAGCGCGAGCATTTTTGTTTTAGAAGAAAATCGTAGATCGCCGCGGCGCGCCCGAGATTCTTTTCCTTTTCGCCGTCGGGAATGATTAGCGGTACCAGGTTTATGCCCAGCGCCTGGAACATCTTTTGAACGCGATCCAGATACAGGGCACCGACCAAGGGATTAGTCAGGAGCACGCCGCGCCGGGTGGAGCCGAGGGCCAGCGCCCTGGTCGTCAAACGGGAAAGAATTCCATAGCCGATGAAAACCGGGTAAGAACGGCGGCAGCTGCGGATTTCAAGCACTTGGTCCGCGCGGGAAATGTTATCAGCGGAAAAGCCCAGCCGGCGCATGATGATCCGGGCGGCCTGGGCCGGTGACAGGCGGGAAGTGTCAACGGCCAGTTCCGCGAAGTCATAGCAATGCCGCCGCGCTTCGAAAATGTTCCGCAGACGGCGGCGGTTCTTGATCAGCGGCCTGGTTAAATCACCTCGCAGCCGCTGTTCGATAACGGTGCGGGATGCGGCGAGATGGACGATCCGGCCCATGCTTTTCATCAGCTGGCGGTTGCGCGGATCTAATATGGTCCCGCCGCCGGTGGCAATCACGGTCCGATTTAAATCATGGATGCCCCGCAGGGCCAAGCGTTCCTTCTGCCGGAAAAAAGTTTCACCCCGGCGGCGAAAGATCTCGGCGATGGAAGCACCCTGATTCAGTTCAAGGAAATGATCCAGTGACAGCAAGGGCATGCCCGTGCGCCGGCTCAGTTCACGGCCGACAGTATCCTTGCCCGTTCCCATAAAACCAATCAGTATCAGATTATTACCCACGGTTGATCCTTTTGCAGTATTGACGATAGTTCTGTCGGATTTCCGCCATGGTGTCGGATCCGAATTTTTCGAGCAGGCAATCAGCCAGAATCCAGGCTAACATGGCTTCTGCAATTACACCCACTGCCGGCACCACGCAGACGTCGGCGCGCTCGCGGTGACCGCGGACGGTCTTTTTAGACACCAGATCAACGGAACGCAGAGCACGGTTCAGGGTGGGCACTGGTTTCACGGCCAGCCGAATGACAACCGGCGAACCGTTGGTCATGCCGCCTTCCAGGCCGCCGGCGTGATTGGTCTGATGATACCAGCCGCGGGCCGGATGATAAAATATTTCATCATGACTTTCCGAACCGGGACGTCGGCACACGGCAAAGGCGTCGCCCAGTGACACGCCCTTGACCGAAGGAATGGAAAGCATGGCCGAGCCGATGCGGGCATCCAGGCGCCGGTCATGCTGGGTGTGGGAACCCAGTCCAGGACATACTCCCCGGGCAGTTATTTCCGTGATCCCGCCCAGGCTGTCGCCCCGCTGCCGGCTGTGATCGATCAAACGCATCATGCTTTTTTCCTGGTCCGGATCCGCGCACCGCAGGGGGGAGCGGTCAAGCGCGGTATAAGCTCGGCGCCGGCGGCGGATGGCTACCGTTCCTACCGCGACCGTCTGCGAATAAAGGGTGATGCCGAATTCCTCTAAAAATCGCTTGCAGACTGCTCCCGCTGCCACCCGGGCTGCGGTTTCCCGGGCCGAGGCCCGTTCCAGAATATCGCGCAGATCCCGGCGTCCGTATTTGAGGGCGCCCGCCAGATCCGCATGACCGGGACGGGGGCAGGTCACGGCGGGAATGCCGGTCTGGCTGGTCACGGACATTTCCTTCTGCCAATTTTCGTGATCCCGGTTGGGAATGCTCAGGCTGATCGGCGCGCCCGTGGTCCAGCCCAGGCGCACGCCGGCCGTAATCATGGCGCAGTCTTTTTCAATAATCATTCGGTTTCCCCGGCCGTAGCCATGCTGACGCCGGGCCATTTCCCGGTTCAGGGAGCACTCTTCCAGCCTAAGCCCGGCCGGGATGCCGTCCATGATCACGGTCAGCAAAGGTCCGTGGGATTCGCCGGCGGTCAATATTCGGATCATGATGCTTCGGCGGCGGCTTTCATCGCGGCGAGGGGTGCGCGCCGGCGGGTCCAGAGGCGAAAAGCATGCGCCGCCTGGTAAACCAACATGTCTAGGCCGTTATAGTATTGAACGCCGGGCCGAGGTTTTGCCGGGTATTGATAATTCAAATCAATATAGATGCCGCCGGTCTGCAGCCGGTTGAAAACTACGGCCTGCAGGTCCTGCGGAGTGGCGTTGACGACAACGCGCACGCCGTCCTGCAGGAGATGTTTCAACCGATCCGGATGAACTGCCTCGGCCTGGACCATGGCCGCGCAGTCCCGCGCTCGGAGCAGGTCATTATCCATGACAAAAAATCGTTTTGGCTGCTGATCTGTCAGGATCCGGGCGCACGCCCGGCCGGCGCCGCCGGCGCCCAACAAGAGCACACTGCGGCCGCTGATCTCAATGCCGCGCTCCTGGAGCGCGGCTTTAAAACCATCCAGGTCCGTGTTGTAACCGCATAATTTGCCGTTGCGCACCAGAATCGTGTTCACGGCCCGGATGTTCTCGGCTTCGGGCGCGATCCAGTCCAGCAGCTCAAGCACTTTTTCCTTGTAAGGAATCGTGACGTTGACCCCGCGGAATTTTCCGCTTCGCAGATCCCGAACCACGCCGCCAAGCTGTTCGACCGGCGTGGGCAGGGGCAGATAAATACCCCTTAGATGAAGATGCCGGAAAGCCGCATTGTGGATCTGCGGCGAGCGCGTGTGATGCAAAGGATAGCCGATCAAACCAGTGATGATCAATTTAACCTCCTTGTCCTGCTTAAGGATTTGCTCAACTTCTGATCGCAGGCGGTCATGAACTGCCGGAAGGATTTTTCTTTTCCTTCCAGGATCAGGTCCGCGACCTGAGCGACGACCGACTGCAATTGCCGGTACAGGCGCCGGCGATAAGGAT
>CBFGIH010000022.1:0-9667 GCA_965648775.1 Caldifarciminota bacterium
GTTGGTTATTATCGCTGGGGATTGAGGGTCGGCGCCTACATGAATTATCTAACCGACGCTTACCCGCCTTTTAGCGGCAAAGAATAAAGCCGGAACCAATTTCCGGGCGTCGCGGTACGCTGGTCATCATGCCGTCTTTTCGCCTAAAGCCAAATTTACCGCGGCGGCTTTACCCGCTTTCCGGTTAAAATTAAGTTAATATATTAAAATGAAGACGCCGCCGTGTTCTAAGTCTGATTACCAACCTTATATCGCTCCGGGAGAAAAAGTTCCAGAATTCACCCTGCGGGCCGTGATCCTGGGCTGCGGGCTCGCGGTTGTTTTTGGATTAGCCAACGCCTACATCGGACTCAAAGTCGCCATGACCATATCCGCCTCGATTCCGGCGGCGGTGATTTCCATGGCGGTTCTGCGCGGCGTTTTCCGGACCGGCACGGTCCTGGAAAACAACATCGCTCAGACCATTGGTTCCTCCGGCGAATCCCTGGCCGCGGGTATCGTCTTCACGATTCCCGCTTTTTTCATGTGGGGAGTTTTTCCCTCCAGCTGGACCATCATTCTTTTATCCCTGCTGGGCGGTCTGCTGGGTATCCTTTTTATGATCCCCCTGCGCCGGTACCTGATTGTCCAGGAGCATCATACCCTGCCGTATCCAGAAGGCACCGCCTGCGCGGAGATCCTGTGCGCTGGTGACCGGGGCGGCACCAAAGCCCGGCAAGTGTTTCTCGGCGTGGGCATAGCCGCTTTTTACAAAATTCTGGTCAATGGGTTGAAACTGCTTAAAGAATCTCCCCGCTGGCTGATTCCCGGGATCAAGGGAGTGGAGGTCGGCGTGGACGCGACCCCGGCTTTGCTGGGCGTGGGTTTTATCATCGGCCCGCGTATCGCATCCTACATGCTGGCCGGTGCCTGCCTGGGTTATCTGGTGATCAGTCCATTAATCGCCTTCATCGGTGGCTTTGTTGCCACCGCCATTCCGCCCGCGCCGGGTCCCATCAGCATGCTGGCACCGGCAGAAATCCGCGGTTACTACATCAAATATATCGGTGCGGGCGCGGTTGCCTGCGGCGGCATGATCAGCTTGATCAAAGCCCTGCCGATCGTCCTGCGTTGTTTCCGGCAGGGGCTGAAAGATCTTTCGGGCGGCCTGCGTTTCGTACCGGCGCATGATACCATGCGGACCGATCGGGATCTGCCCATGTTTTTAGTGCTGGCTGGCGCCCTGCTGATCGCGGTGGTCCTATTCCTGATACCCCAGGTCAAGATCAACTTAATCGGCACACTGCTCGTCGTTGTTTTCAGCTTCTTTTTCGTGACCGTGGCCTCGCGGATCGTCGGGATCGTGGGTAGTTCCTCAAGTCCGGTTTCCGGCATGACCATCGCCACGCTGCTGATCACGAGTTTGGTTTTTCTGGCCTTCGGCTGGAAAAACGAAGCCGGCATGATCGGCGCCATGTCGGTCGGCACCGTGGTCTGCATCGCGATCTGCATGGCGGGTGATGCCTCCCAGGATCTCAAGACAGGATTTCTGGTTGGCGCCACGCCCTATTACCAGCAGCTGGCTGAGTTTTTGGGGGTGATCGCGCCGGCTTTTTTCATGGGCGGCGTTTTGATGCTTTTGCACAAAACCATGGTCATTGGTTCGGACAAACTGCCGGCGGTTCAGGCCACGCTCATGTCATTTGTCGTCAAAGGTGTCTTAAGCGGCACCATTCCCTGGGCTTTTGTGGTGCTGGGGCTCATGATCGGCATCACGGTTGAGCTGCTCGGCATTTCCTCGCTGCCTTTTGCCATTGGCCTGTACTTGCCCATCTCCCTTTCCTTGCCGATCATGATCGGCGCCTTGGTTTCGGTTCTGGTCGCACGCGGCGCCGGATCCGAGCCGCGGCGCAAGGAACAGCAGGAACAGGGAGTCCTGTTTGCCTCCGGCCTGGTGGCCGGCGATGCGATGGTCGGCATTGTCGTCGCCCTGCTCATCAGTCTGATTCCCGCCTATAAAACAATCTATGACCGGTGGCTGGAGGCCGGATGGCTGGGGGCCATGGCCAACGAGTTTTCCCTGGCGGTCTTCCTCGTGCTGGCCTTGATCCTATTTTTGACCGCGCGCCGGAAAGAGAAAAACAGAACATGATTGAGATATCTTTTCTGAAGCAAATATATCTTTTTGACGGCATCGACGATGCCGCCCTTGGTCAGCTGGTGGCGATTTTGAAAGAGCGCAAGTTCGAGGAAGGCGATGTCATATTTTACGAGGGCGAGACAACGACGGATCTGTACCTTTTAGTGAAGGGCGAAGTCGAATTGCAGATCAAGATTGCGCCCCAGCTGGCCGAAACCACGGTGCTGACCGTCCGCGCCGGCGAGGCGTTCGGTGAGATGGCGTTTTTATCACCCAAGGCCCGTTCCGCGACCGCCCGCTGCAACAAACGTTCGGTCGTCGCGGTGCTTTCCCGTTCGGATTTTGATCAACTGCTGGAGCAGAGTCCGGTGACTGGTTTGCGGTTTTACGAGAATATCAGCCGTCTGCTCTGCGAAAAACTCCGGATGATGAATAAAAATCTAAAAGAAACCCTGATTCGTTCCCTGGGCATCGAGATCTAAAGACGAAGGTCAAAGATTGACCAAATCCTCGGTCAGGCAGCCGGGGATTTTTTCTCATGGTCGGTCCGGTTAAAAGGCATCTTCCAGGTATTCAAACTCGGCTAGTCCCCGGATTTCAAGGATGGCCAGCACATCAAAATGGATTTCCGCATCCAGCGGCAGGTGCCGGCGGCGGAGCCAGAGCAGGGCGGCCTGCCGGATTTTTTGCTGCTTGGCCTGGTTGACGGCTGCCTGCGGCAGACCAAAACCGAGTGAACGCCGGTACTTGACTTCCACGAAACGGAACGCCTGATCCCGGCGCAGAACGAGGTCAATTTCTCCTCGGCGGCTGCGGAAATTGTGATCCACGACGATGAAACCGCGATCCGCAAAAAACCGGCAAGCCAGATTTTCTCCCCGGTCACCGATGAGCCGGTGGTTGATTGGTTTCACGGCAGCAATTTGAAAGATCGGCGGTGGATCGGACAGGGTCCGTATTGGCGGATCAGCTGTCGGTGTTGGGCGGTGGGGTAGCCCTTGTGCTGGTCAAAGCGGTACTGGGGGAATTGCCGATGGAAGTCCAGCATTATGCGATCACGCCGCACCTTCGCCAGGATTGAGGCCGCGGCGATGGAGATGGACAGGGCGTCGCCCCGGACAAGAGGATATTGTTCGCAATCCAGCCCATCGATCCGCAGCGCATCGATCAAAACCGCCTGGGGCCGGGGTTGAAGCGCCGTAATGGCGTCGTGCATCGCCTGTCTGGTGGCGTTTAATATATTGTGTTCATCGATGTAACGGTGGTCAGCGGCACCAAAGGCGTAGGCGACCGCGGCGGCGGTAATGACCTCGTAAATTTTTTCCCGCTGACCAGCAGTCAGTTTTTTGGAGTCGTCAATGCCGGGATGAAAGAAATTAGTGGGGAGAATCACCGCGCAGGCAATAACCGGACCGGCCAGGGGACCCCGGCCGGCCTCGTCGCAGCCCGCGATCAGATTATACTTTTTCCACAGGTTTTTGTCCGGAAGCGCTTGCACCGGTTCCGCTTTCGGTTTTGACTTCGGCGGCCGCGGCCGTTACGCCCGGTGGTGTTTCCAGGGCCGGTTCCTGAGTTCTCATGCGTTTGGTTTTCTTGAGGCGCAGGTAATTCAATTTGGCCCGGCGCACCCGGCCTTTTTTCTTCAATTCAATTTTAGTGATCATGGGCGAGTGTAGCGGAAAAATTCTTTCTACGCCCACGCCGGCGGAAACCTTACGGACGGTGAATGTTTTACTGACACCGCTGCCGCGAGTCTGAATAACCACACCCTGAAAAGGGGTGATGCGCGTTTTTTCTCCTTCTACGATCTTGGAATAGACCCGGACCAGATCACCGGGTTTAAAGGCGGGAATCTTAGTTGCCATCGAGTACCTCCAGAAGTAATGCTAAATCATTTTTTGTGAAACGGAGCCGGGGCAGCAGATCAGGCCGGTGCTGCAGGGTTTGAACCAGGGCCTGACCACGGCGCCAGGCTTCAATTGCCCGGTGATCGCCGCTCCGCAGAATTTCGGGTACGTTCCGTCTCTGAAACTGTGCCGGCCGGGTGTAGATCGGCGCTTCCAGCAGGCCTGTTTCCAGGGAATCACTTTGCGCCGAGTCCGTGTTGCCCAGCACGCCCGGAAGCAGCCGGATTACCGCTTCCATGAGCGCCAGGGCGGCGATTTCACCGCCGGCGAGCAGGTAGTCGCCGAGAGAAATAATCAGCGGGTCAAACCGGTCGTTGAAACGTTCATCAATGCCCTTGTAGCGGCCGCAGACCATGATCAAATGTTCACACCGGCTGAGTTCTCGCACCAGGGCTTGATCAAGCTGTTTTCCCTTGGGTGAGAAGTTGATGATCTTTGAGCCCGGTCGCCGGACATGCGCCACCGCTTTGATCAAGGGCTCGGCTTTCAAGACCATGCCGGCACCGCCGCCGAATTGATAATCATCCGCCTTGCGGTCCGCGGCAAAATCCCGGGGATTGGTAATGCGGACCTTAAGCGCCCGCATTTCCCGGGCAATGCGCAGAGTTGCGCACGCCAGGGGTCCCTCAAAGAATTCAGGAAACAGCGTAATCAAATCGATCTTCATTGCGGTATTTTGTCCGGCGGGCGGTTAGGCGGAGCGGCGCGGGTTTTCCAAAAGAGAAAGGCAAGAGATGCGCCGCGGCATTATTCCATGATCTCCAGCACCGCGCGCTTGCCCTGTTTCATGGCCGCGGCCGTGATGATGGTTCGGATCGCCTTTGCGGTTCTTCCTTCCTTGCCGATAACCTTGCCCAGATCGCCTTCGCCGACGCGGAGTTCATAAATGATGCTTTTTTCGCCTGCGACTTCCGTGATCGAAACTTTATCCGGATTGTCCACCAGCGCTTTGACGATGTATTCAATTAGTTGTTTCATGGGAACCTCCTTTCGCCTTCGCGATGATCTTCGCTACTCGGTCCGTGGGCTGAGCGCCTTTCGATAGCCAGTAGTCAATGCGATCCCGTTCAATCTGGATTTTTTTATGGCGGGGATCGTACCAACCAACATTCTCGATATACTTGCCGTCTCTTGCCTTTCTCGAATCGATAACCACAATTCGGTAAAAGGGAACTTTTTTCCGGCCCATGCGGTTCAGTCGAATTTTAACCATGGTAGAGTATATATTTTTTTTGTTATTTGTCAAGTGATCATTCCAAAATACGACCATGATAAGTGAACCGATTGATATCTTGATTTACAATACATACGGTATTTTGCTGAATAGGATTTATGGCCATTCAGCCAATAAAAGTATTGTTTGGGATGGTAAAGATCAAGATGGAAAAATCCTTCCGCCAGGTGTTTATTTCGTCATGTTCCGATCAAACGAAGTTAATCGAAAAATAAAAATTATCAAAATAGTATAGGGCTACGCCGGCACGACCTTGTTCCGGCCCGACATCTTGCCCTCGTACATTGCCTTATCGGCCTTGCCGATCAAATCGTCGCGGTTCCGGGCATCCTGGGGATACGAAGCAACACCGAGGGTCACGGTGATGCGGAATTTTTTCCGGTCAAAGGTGGAAAAGGGCTCATCCGCGATGGCCGCGCGGATCCGCTCCGCCACCAAGCCGGCGGTCCGTTTGTCGGTATCGGGCAAAATTACAATGTACTCGTCTCCGCCGTAGCGAACCGCCACGTCGCAGTCCCGGATTACTTTCTTGATGCGGCTGCCGACGAGTTTCAGCGTCTCGCTGCCGACTAAATGCCCGAAGTTGTCGTCGACCAGCTTGAAATAATCAATATCCAGAAAAATCAAAGAAATCGGCGTTCGATTGCCGGCCGGACGCTGGAAGAGTTCGTCGAGAAACTGGTTGCAGTAGCGGTTATTGTAAAGCTTGGTGAGGTCGTCAATTTTGTTTGATTCTTCCAGTTTGCGGTACATGTTGGCGTTTTCCAGCGCGATTGTAATGTGCGGCACCAGGCTTTCGAACAGTTCCAGGTCGTTATCGGTGAAAGATTCACCGCCGATTTTATTCACCACTTCAACCACGCCGATGATCGTGTCCCGCCGTTTCATCGGCACGCAGAGGATCGAACGGGTGGTGAACTTGGTTTTTTTATCCACGCCGGCATAAAACCGGGGGTCCTTGTTAACGTCAGACACGATCAGCGATTCACCTTTCTGGGCGACCCAGCCCGCGACGCCTTGCCCGATTTTGAGCCGGAGACCGATCAATTTCATACCTGCTTCTCCGGCCGCAGCTTCAAATACCAGTTCCTGCCGTTCATGGTCCAGCAGCAGGACCGACCAGCCTTCGGCCCGAATCAAGAAGGCGATTTTTTCCATGATCGTCCGCAAAATGTCCTTGGGTTCCAGGGAGGAGTTGATCGCCTGGACGATTTCATTGAGCGTTTTCAATTCTTGGATTTTTTGCTGAAGGGAGACGACCGTCCGGGGATTGGGCAGTTCCTGATTGTGCCGCGCGAGCACGCGGCTGACCACGGCACGGAATTGTTTCAGGGTGCAGGGCAGGTTAAGCCGGCCGTCGATTTCATCAGCGCCTGGTTCACGGCCCTCGGCGCCGGACCGGCGGTCCAGGAGCAGCACCGTGCCGCAGTTCAATCCCGCCTTGCGCCAGGCTTCCAGGTGTTCCACCTGGGTTCGGTCCAAAAACAGCAGTTTCGGCTGCTCGCGCTGGATGAGCCGGCGCAGACCTTTTTGACCGGTGACCGTGGTGCAGGCGATCGCCAGTTCCGCGCACCACTGACCGAGCAGGCGGCCGTAGCGCTGGCGGGGATCAATGAGCAGGGCGCGGATCATGGCTGGTTGATGATTTCAAAAATGATTTTGATTTTTTTCTTTTCTTCATTGCGCAGGTTATTTAGTTCATCCAGGTAAAGGTCATCGGGGATGCCATCGGCCAGCGCCCGGTCCTTGTTCAGCTCTTCCAGGAGGTGCCGGCCGCGCGGCGCGATGATGAGATGGCAGTCGCTTAACTGATAAGGGTGCGCCATTTTTTTCATCTGTTCGATGAGCAGCAGGTATTTCTCGTAATCTTTTTCTTCGGCCGAATAATCAAAACTTTCAATATTCAACAGGAGGTTGGTGAACGTCGGCGAATCGCAGATGACCACTGACCGGCCCGGCTGTCGTTCGCGAGAATACAGGTGCGCATCCGAGACGATCGGCCCGATCAGGTCCGGATCGCCGAAGGAATTAGCGGCAAAGACCACGTCCCGGTCCGGAAGGCCGGAAGCAATACCGATGCCGATCCGGAACAAGCTTCGGAATTCCGGCGGAAGGAGCGCGTAGGTGATGCCGTCAACCTCCATGGTCCGTTCCGTCAGTTCGGCGAACCATTCCCGGTAGTGCATGAAATTGGCCTGGACGAATTCTTCAGCCTTGGCCACCATGTCGCGGGCGCAGAGAACTGCTCGTTTGGCAGCGTCGGCGGTCGGGATCAATTCAAAGTCGGCGCCGGAGAAAATTGAGTAGCGAAGGTTCATGCCTTTACCGGTGACCGATTCAGCGTAAAGATGATCATAAAGGGTGCCGGAGTTTTCCGCAAACCAGATGATCCCGCCGTCGCCGGTGTCCTTTAAAAGAAAACCGTTGTATTTTCTCGCAATCAGGGACATTTCCCGGGCAAACTTGTATTTAATTCTCTGCTCCTTAAGCGCATTGTGCAATTTCACGCCCATGTACGATGATCCCCGGATGTCGTAAACCAGGACGGAAATGCATTGCCGGTATGATTCAACATAGGCCGCCGCCGCCCTGGCCGGATCAGACGATCGGTCACGGCATTCCAGGATAGTATCACCCGTGAGCGCCAGCGACCGGAAATGCGCCAGGTCATGAATCACCTTGACCGGATCGGTCGGCCGCGGCGGCAGGCAGAACACTAATTCCTGCAGATACTCGCTAACGCCGGCGGAGATCACCACTTCCTTGCTGCAGACCCGGTAGGCGGCGAGCAGGGCGTCAAAATCAATTTCCATGCCCAGCAGAGTTTTGCGTTCAAATTTTTGCAGAGCGGACAGGCTCCGGTTTTTTTGGCGGTGAAATTCCTCGCATTCCATGGTCAGGTTCCGGATAAACAATTTTTCTTCATTTTCGGTCAGCGGGCCAAAGCGTTCCTGGTACAGGCATTCTTCAAAGATTTCGTTGATTTTTTTTCGCCGGTCAATCTGGCGTTTTTCTCCTGAATGCTTGAGTTCTTCCTCTTCATCGAAAAACTCCTGGATAATTTTCTTCCGCGCGTCATAATCCTTAAGATGAAAGATATTACCCAGAAAAAGCCGTTCCAGCCGGGAAAAAAGATTGGAAACCCGCTTGGTGACGACATCAATCTCCGCGCCCTGCGCCACCTCGTTTTCTACGATTTCTTTCAAGCCCTGGTTGGTTTCAAGGTACAGGTTGTTTAACTGCTCTTTCAGGCGCAGGGAATAAAGCTCGATGCTTTTAAGTTCCTCCGCATACTTGAGTGCCATTTCCCGGAGATGGCCGGAAATTTTTTTATGGATCTTGAACAAAGAGGGTTCAGACAGGTATTCAAAATATACGGCGGGTATTTTATCCCGCACGTCCCGGAATCGGGATAAGGTCATGCGGTCAATATCCGTCAGCAGACCGGGCAGGAGGTTTTCCAGGCGGGAATTCATAAGCGATTTATGGACCGCCAGCATGATTTCCGGGGTTAAGCCATGGGTGCTCAGTTCCCGGGCATTTTCATGCAAGGTTTTGCCGGCGCGGGGTTTTTGAAGCAGGTTCACCAGCGCCGGTGGCAGATTTTTGCCCAGGCCGACCGGCATCGGTTGTCCGCATTTCAAATGAGCGATATATAACGGTAGTTCCATGCCCGGGTAACGGTCGGTGCTTTCGCCCAGCTTAAGAATGACATGGCGGCGGTTGCGAAAGGGGAGTAGCGCGTCTGCCGGCAGGTCAAGGAGGGCGAAGGCCTGCTCGATCAGCGCCAGCTTTCTTTGATACTCGGTTTCCGTGATGAATCGCTCCCGCAAGCGCTGGCTGTAAGAACTGTTCTCCTCGAGGTATTGGGTGATGTCCACGAAGGTGGTTTTTTTCATGATGCGGTCTCCGTCGTGAGTTCAAACAGGAACTTGCCGCGGCCGCCTTTGCCGTCTTTGATTTCTCCGGTTTCGTCAATGGTGACCGTGTCCTTCATGCCCAGAATTATTTTCAGACTGCCGGGATGCATGATTTCCTGACCCATTTCGGTCACAAAGATCTTGTATAAATCAAAGATGAAGCCATGCCGGCTGACTTTTTGATTGATCCAGTATTCCAATCCCTGTTCCACATCGAGCAGCACCGGATCGATATTCAATCCGGATTCACTGCGGAACGAAAATTTCGGGGTGTTGAGTAAAAGGTTGTAAATCGTGGCGTCGTCGCAGATCGCGGTAGATTTGCCCTTGGCCTTAACTTTGGAATAAAAATTGGCTTCCCGTACCAGCATGCCGGTTAAATCCAAATCGCCAAAGGGATTCCGGTCCAGAAATATTTCCCGGGGATAAACGCCGGAGGCAATGCCGATGCCGATCTGAAAAATCGCCTGGTAGGAAGGGGGCAGGG
>CBFGIH010000022.1:9677-12544 GCA_965648775.1 Caldifarciminota bacterium
TGTTTCGCTCCTCTGCCTGGCGGAACCAGTCCTTGTACTTGCCGATATTCTCCTCCACAAAATGATTTGCTTCCTGGATCATGGCCAGACCGGCGCGGACCGCGTTTAAGACGCTGCCGCCCTGAAGTTCCAGAGTCTGATGCTGCTTGATTTCATAACCATTGGCGGTGAAAAGGACGATGCCGCCGTCGCCGGTGTCCTTGATGGGAATGCCGCCATATTTTTCCACCACGGTCAGCATTGATTCCTGAAAGAGATTGCGGATTTCGTTTTCCCGGCGGGCGTCGTGCAGTTTTGTGCCCATGAAGGTCGATCCCCGGATGTCATAGATCAGCACCGAGACCAGGTTTTGATATCGGGCAATGTTCGTGAGGTCGGCTGGTTTCGCCGCGGTCGGCTTGACCGGTATCTCTTTTTCCACGACCGCGATGTTGCCCTGCAGGGCTTCTTCGGCGAGGAAACGGATGTTATCCGAAGCGACGCCGCCGGAGAGTTTTGGGTAATAATCAATCAACTCCTCGACCAGCAAGGTCTTCAAAAGCGGGGTGATGATTTTTTCATTGGCTGCCTGAAACCGGCGAAGCACTTCGGCGGTGTTGAACTTTTCCTTAAGAAAAGCAGATGATTTTAGTTCGTTGAGGACCGCGAGGGCGGATTTGTCGCCCCGCAGATCCGTCGTGACATCCCGCATGATTTGTTGAATTGTTTCTTCGGTCAGGGGTTTGAACGGCTGGACCAGCAAAATCAGCAGGGGATCCCACTCGTTCTTGACGATGAATTTTGAAAAATCAGTGCTTTTGATCTTCAGGATGGATTCGATTTCCGTTTCCAGGCGGCTCTGATCCTGTTGATCCCGGCGCAGTTGTTTCAGGTCAAAACCGAGGGAGAGCAGGTTGCGGCGCAGTTTCTGAATGTGGGTGTCAATCGCCTCCTCAGTTGAAAAATCCGCAGCGGTGCTGATCAGTTCCTGGTTGGAGGTGTTCACGGTTTCGCGGATTTTTTTCGTAACTTCTTCGATCTTGCGCTCAATAGTTTCCCGGCGGCTGCGGGTGGAAGCCATTTCTTCCTGGAATTTACGTTTGACGGCACTGAGAATCTCCTCCAGGATTGCTTCATCCGGCAGAAAAAAATGGCGGTTAATGATTTCCACGATTTCGGAGCGCGATAAAAGTCGGTTCTGGTTTATTTCCTTGAGGATGTTTTCTTTTTCCTCGGTGAAAAAATTCAAAGCGGCGGCTTTGAAGACCGCGCTGTAAAGGGGTTCCGGAATGCCGGCCTGGAGGAAATTTCGGCCGAGCATTTTCATCGTCTCGCCGCGGCTGGCGCGGGGCAATAACGGCACTTTTTCGTAGGATTCGCTGATGATTTTATCCGGAATCATGGCCTGCCGGGTCAGGGAATTGCGAATGTAATTGAAGAGCTGGTTGATCACGACGCCGAAGCGTTCGGCGATTAGCGGTTTTTGATCAAACGGGATGCTGCTGGTGTGCTTGGTGAGTAAATCACGCAAGAGTTTTCGGTTGACAATTTCGAAAACCAGAACCCGGCCCGGGTTGTGCTGAATAAAACGCTCATAAATGGCAAAAAGGTTTTTGCTATAACGGTCAAAAAATTCCTCCCACCGATTAACCTGTGATTCATCTTTCAAAAAACTCAGGTAAGAAGTGACAAATTCATCCTGCAGGGAAAAAATCTTGCGCCCCAGAAAAACAATTTCTTTCCCGGCCCCGGCTTCAAGATTTTCGATAAAAGCATCCGGTTTGGTGATACGCTTGAGAATGCCCAGGTAACGCTGAAAATTAACAGGATCCCGGTACTGGTGCTTGAGAGATTTATAATAGGGCGACTCCGTGATCAGAATATCTTCAAATTCGCTGCGAATCATAACGGGCAATCACTCCGCGGAACACCATTAATCAAGGTAATGCTCCTTGGCCGCCAGATGTTCCTGATAAGTCCGGGAAAATTGATGGCGGCCGTCACCGCGGCTGACAAAGTAAAGATAATCTACGTCTGCGGGATGAAGGGCGGCTTCGATGGAACGCAGTCCCGGGCAGCAGATTGGTCCGGGTGGCAGTCCGGGGTGGAGATAGGTGTTGTAAGGTGAAGAAACTTTCAATTCCTTCTCGGTTAGCCGCGGGACGTGTATTTCATCAGGCCGATAAAGATCATAAGGGTTATTTTTCAGGGCATAGATGACCGTCGCGCAGGATTCAAGGGGGCGGTGCTGGGCGAGCCGGTTAAGAAAAACCCGGGCAATGACGGGGCGTTCGTCATCGAATTTCGCTTCTTTCTCCACCAGTGAGGCCAGGATGATGATCCGGCGCAGCGAGTCGTGGCTCAGGGCGTAAGCTCTGACGCGTTTTTTAAAATTATCAACCATGACCGCGATGATTGACGAATCGGTTTGATTATCATTGAAAGAATAGGTATCGGGAAATAAAAAACCTTCCAGGCTGGCTTCTGGCAAGCCCAGGTTAGCGATGAAATTACGATCCCGGCACAATCTTGAAAACTCTTCTCGGTTACCCAGCCCCCGGTGGGTAAGCACGGCCGCGATTTCATCGATCATCAGGCCTTCAGGAATGGTCACGGTGATTTCCGTGGCACCCGCACGGGTCAAGCGTTGTGCATAGTAATAAGGCGGTTTATAACGCTCCAGCTGGAAAGTGCCGGAGCGAAGATGCCGGCTCTGGTTGGATATTTTCAGATAAGCAAGGAATTCAATTTTGCTGCGCAGGATATGCGCACGGCTCAGCAGATCCGCAATCTGACTGGCCGTCGCTTGCCGGGGAATGACGATGGTCCGTTTACCCAGCGAAAAAGGCTGGAGCCAGAGCAGGGCCAGCGCCGCGATCAGCAGAACG
>CBFGIH010000023.1:0-7745 GCA_965648775.1 Caldifarciminota bacterium
CTACGAATACAACTATCCCGAATCTCCCGAAGATACCGTCGGCCTGGTGCACATCGGTGCAGGGATGACCGTGATCAACGTCATCAAGAAAGGATCGTCGTTGTCCGCCCGGGATGTTTACTATGGGGTCAACGCCTTCATCAGTAAACTCCAGAAAGAAATCGGATTCAACTATGAGGACGCGGCCAACGCGGTCAAGGGCACGATTCCCGTCGGCGCTTCACAGGATTCGATCCAGGGTGTGTTCGAATCCTTTGTTAATGATTTGGGCGCCCAGATTGAACGAAGCCTGCAATTCCTCTCCAGCGTAACGGGTGAGGAAAAAGTAAACCGGATGTATTTATCCGGCGGTGGTTCTCTGATCCCCAATTTGCTTGATTATCTCAAACGCCGGCTGGGAATCTCCATCGAAATTATGAATCCCTTAAAGAATATTAGTTACGATCCAACCATGTTTGCGCCGGAAGGAGTCGACATGGTCGGCCCGGTCCTGGCGCAGGCGATTGGATTGGCATTAAGAGGGGAGTGATATGATAAAAATAAATTTAGCACCCACGGCCAAAAAGGGGAAAGCCCCAAAACCAAAGGCCGCCAAAGCCGCTCTTCCCGGGATCAAGCTGCCTCCCATCCAGTCCACGATCATCTATATTGTCGGCATCGCCCTGACCCTGGCGATCATTATCATTTTCCTGCTCATCCACTCCTTCAAAATTCGGAGTTTGAACGGTGATATCCGCAACCTTCAGGGTAAGCTCGATGAATTAAAAGTATATGTCCAGACCGTGGACAGCCTGGAAAAGAGGGAGAAACAGCTGGGAGATTTGATCTCGCCGATCCGGGACTTGAACCGCAACCGGTTTTTTGTGGCTCACGTCATGGACGAAATCTCATCCCGCATTCCCGAATTCACCTGGTTAACATCCCTCGATATCAACGGCACGAATTCAACCCTGGGCATCAAAGGCACCACCGCCTCCAATCTCCTCGTCGCCGACTTCATGAACCGGCTTGAGGAATCGCCCTACATCAATAACGTGGATTTAACCGTCCTGGAAAAGAAAACCGTCGAGAAGCAGGAAATGATGGAATTCACGCTTACCGCCTCGATCGGTTTTAATCCTGCAGACACGCTCGCCGGGAGGACAAAATGAACATTAAAGACCCTAAAACCCAGCAACTGATTGTCTTTATCATTTTATTGATCGTTATTCTCTTTCTTTTCTTCCGTTTTCCGGTCAATGCCAACGTGAAAAAAATTAAAATCCTGACCGCTCGGGTAGATTCCCTGAAAATTGAACTCCAGAAAGCCGAAGCGGCCCGGGCCAGGCTACCTGAACTACAGGCCAAAATCGCTCGGCTCGAAGCGGAGTGGGAAAAGGCCAAGGAAATGTTGCCCCCGGCCAAAGAAATCCCGGCTTTGATCCAGCAGATTTCTAATTCCGGCACCAAAGCGGGCGTCAGTTTCCTGCTGTTTAAACCCAGCGCGCCCGTGCCAAAATCAGGAACTATCTATTCCGAAATTCCCGTGCAAATCAAAGTATCGTGCGCCTATCATCAACTGGGCCGTTTCTTATCTAATGTCGGCAACCTTTCGCGAATCGTCAATGTCCCGGCGGTGCGTATCAATCCCGGCAAAGACCGAAGCGTGGAAGCCGAGCTCAGTACCATGACCTATACGGTCACCCAAACAAAGGAGGTGCAACGTGGCGCTCCCCCTCGCAGCAGGTAATATCCTATTCACGATCCTGATCGTCAGCCAGGCGCCAACCGCGCCGCTGACCACGGACACCATCCTGCCGGTTGAAAAATGGACCTACGAAGCGGCGGGCCGGAGAGATCCGTTCGTGCCGCTGCTCGGCACCGAACTGGGCGGTGGCCACAAGGCCCTGCTCAGCCCGGAAAATCTAAAACTCATCGGCGTTCTCTGGGGCAATAAAGGATACTACGCCCTCGTCAAGGATGGCATGGATAACGGTTACATTCTGAAACGGGGCGATCGAGTTGCCGGCGGTCACGTCAGCGAAGTCAACCGCCAAGGCATTATTTTTGAAATTATGCATGCCGGCGTTGTCACGAAATACGAGCTTAGACTGCAAGAAGAGAAAAAATAAAGGAGGTAGAAAATGAAATATGTAACGATCTTCGCTTTGCTGGTCTCGCTGGCCGTCGGTGCAAATATAACCGATTTAACCATTTCGTCGGAGGGAACCAACACCAAGCTGGCGATCAAATCCGATGCGCCTTTTGTCGCCAATGCTTTTTCTTTGAAGGATCCCGCCCGGATCGTCATCGACTGTTCAGGAGCAACCAGCCCGCTGGTGGGAAAAACCTTTGCGGTCAATTCGGGCGGCATCACGGAACTGTCGGTCACCGGGTTCTCGGAAAGATCGGACATGATCCGGATTGTCGGCAAACTGGACCGGGAATATTCATTTCTCAGCCTGACCGAGGGCAACGATTTTGTCGTGACCTTGCTTACGAATTTGACCGCGCCCATCGCGCTCTGGCAGGCAATCAGCGGCCAGGTTGTTGCCGCCGCTCCAACCCAGCCGACCGCGCCGCCGGACGTGACGACCACGAGACCGCCGGCGACACCGACTGGCTGGCCTATCGTGTCCTTTGACTTTGAAAACGCGGACATCCTGACCGTCCTGCGGGCGATCTCCGAGTATGTCGGGGTGAATATCGTCGCCGGCAAGGATGTCAAGGGCACGGTTACGGTCCGCCTGCACAACATGCCCTGGCACCAGGCCATGGAGATCATCCTGAAAGCCGCCGGTTATGCTTACCGGGAAGATCCCGGTGTTATCCGCGTGGACACGGCGGACAATCTGGACAAGCAAGATTATGATCTGCCGCTTTCATCAAAAATCTATAAACTGGAATTCGCCAACCCCTCGGAAATGCTGAATAAGATCCAGGCCATGCTGTCGCCCAAGGGTAAAGCCAATATTGACGAACGGACCAATTCGGTAGTGGTCACTGAAGTTGACCCGGTCCACGACAAGATTATCCAGCTGGTCAAGCTGCTCGACACGCCGACGCCCCAGGTGGAAATCATGGCCAAGGTGCTGGATGTAGAAGCCGCTGCTTCCCAGGGCCTGGGCATCAACTGGACAGTTAAGGGGCTGGAAAGTCGGATTGCCCGGACCGATGTCACGATGAACGCCACGCCATCCATCGCCGGCTACGGCGTCTTCAATCTTGGCAGCGTGCCCACCCTCGGCCAGGTGATGGCCACCATTCAACTGCTGGAAGAAACCGGTAAAGCGCAGACCATCTCTTCGCCGCGCGTCTCGGCCGTGGACAATAAAAAGGCCTCGATCCTCGGCGGTCAGAAATTCGGTATTCCCACCCGCGACCTCTCGGGCAACACGGTGATTCAGATCTACACGGTCGGCACCAAGCTGGAAGTTACACCGCATATCAATTCCCTGGAAGAAATCACCATGGACATCCACGCGGAGGTCAGTGAACTGGACCGCGCCTCCGCCCTGGCGGGACGGCCGATTATCACCACTTCGGAAGCCGATACCAAAGTACTGGTGAAAGATGGCAACACCGTGGTCATCGGCGGTTTCATCCGTAAAAAGGAAACCAAATCGGTGAGGGGCATTCCCCTGTTGAAAAGCATTCCTATTCTGGGCGCCCTTTTCCGTGAAACCACGGTCACCAATGAAGATCGGGAACTCCTGATCTTCATCACGCCGACGATCGTTCGGAGCTAATTTTCTAAGCTGGCAGGCGTTTTCGCCTCGACCGGCGAAAAAACTTATCCGCATCCCCGGTGTGGTGCCGGGGATGCGGATGCTAATCAGCGTTAAATCATGAAGGTTCTCGGCGGCGCTAAAAAAGGCAAATCGCTCCATGGAACCGCAAAGGGTTTGCGGCCGACCCGGGCCGTAGTGCGGCAGGCAATTTTCAACATCCTCCAAGATAAAGTGATCCTGTCCTCGGTGCTGGATGTTTTTGCCGGCACCGGCGCGCTGGGGATTGAAGCGCTATGCCGCGGCGCCCAGCAGGCGTTTTTTGTGGAAACCCGTCCCCGGCTGCTGATCGATAACATCTCGCGCCTTGCGCTGGAAGACCGGTCCCGCGTTTATTCCCTCGATTTTCGCCGGGCTTTGAAAAAACTCAAAGGCTTGAGGTTTGACTTGATCTTTCTCGATCCGCCCTATGGCAAGCATTTTCTCCTGCCGGCGATTCGCCTGATCGATCAATACGGCTTGCTGAAATCAGACGGCTTGATCATCGTGGAACGCAGCCGCCGGGATCGTCTGTCTTTAACCGATTCCTTCCGGATATTAAAAGAAAAAAAATACGGCGATACGATCATTTCCTTTATCACCCACATTTCCGGTGGCTCGAACGCCTTATGAAAAAAGCCATTTACGCTGGGACTTTTGACCCCATCACTTACGGGCACATCGATGTTATCAGCCGGGCCCGCGCCCTCTTCGATCAAATCGTGATCGGTGTCAGCGCCAGCGCCGGCGCCAAAAAAACCCTTTTCACGGTGACCGAACGCGTGGCCCTGGTCCAGGCTGTTTTTCCGCCTTCCCGGTCAATTCGGGTCATGCCTTTCGCCACCCTGCTGGTGGACGTGGCGCGGAAAATCAAAGCCCACACCATGATTCGCGGCATCCGGGCTGTTTCTGATTTTGATTATGAACTGCAGCTGGCGCTGATGAACCGCAAACTGGCGCCGGGCATCGAAACCGTTTTCCTGATGCCGTCGGAAAAATATATTTTCATCAGCTCTTCCCTGGTGCGGGAAATAGCCGCCCTCGGCGGCGACGTTTCGCATCTGGTGCCACCGGTCGTGGCCCGCGCCCTGAAAAATAAACTGCAGAAGATTAAAGCTGGCCGCTGATCTTAAGATTCAATCGATGGGTTGCCGGCTGGTCAATGATCATTTCCCCTTCGTAATCAAACTGCAGATAGAGAAACTGCCATAAATTGAGATTAAGGCCCGCGCCGGGTAGAAAAGCATGCGCGGTGGTATGGTCCGGGTTCACCTGCCGCCGGGCCCCCGCGGTGCCGGTCACGTAAGAATTCTTGCGGACATAAACAATCGCCTTTAAAATGCTTTTTATTTCCTCGTCCCCGGACTGCACCGCACCGAAATCCCGCTGCTGAGCGCGGCGGCTAACCGACCAGATCGTGCGCAACCAAGCGGACCAGGGCCGGTTCCATTCGCCGAAAACCGTCCAGGTATTTTTCCGGGGCAAACCCGGCTCGGCCTGGTGCGCGGTGTAGATTCGCCACAGGCCGAGCGCGCTCGGTTCCAATTCCAGCTGGAGTTCATCCAGATAGACCAACGGCAGGTTCGTTGGTTCATAGTAAGAAAAGCCAGCCGCGTTTACCGTACGGCGGAGCCAGACCGCGCAATCTGCCCTGGGATTCAGATGCAGTGCGCCAAAATATGAATTGGTTTGATTCACGCGGGAAATGATTCCGACCCGGACTGGCCGGATCAAAAAAGCCGGGGGCTTGCACTGCCCCGCTTCTTCAAGGTATTGATCGAAGAAAATACCACCACCCAGCAAGAAGTTAACCGCGGTCAGGGCCGGCACCCAGACACCCGGCGCGATTGTCAGATTGTTAAAAAGATTGTTGCTCAATAAAAGATCCTGGCTTGAATAGTAATATAACTCACGGCGGTGTTGATGGTAATTGATCCGGTAGGACACGCCGGGTACGGCATCAAACGTGACCGCGCCCCGCCACTCTTTTTCGGTCCGTATCCGGTTGCCGTTTTCGGTCAGGTCTTCAAATTGACCGGCGCCGTCAAAGGTGGCTATCCGTGACCAACCGCCGTTTAACTTCATCTGCACCCCCTGATCCCGACCCGCCAAACCCACCGCGCGGTGTAAATGGTCCGCGTGGCTGCTGCCGCTGATTTTCAGCTGGGCAGCCTGAAACATAATTTCGTACCAGGCGGCAAGGGTAAGTCGATCCCGGTCCAGATCCGGCTGATGATCGCGGCTCAGCGTGATACGACCCTGTAAGCTGTGGGGATTAAGGTAACTGAGGCCGGCGTTGACCTTCGACCCCGAACCGGTGGTTGCTTGAGAATCGATTTGAGAAAAAAATCCCAGGCCGCCGTCAATAAAAAGATTGCGCAGGAGTTCGGCGCGGGAAGACAGTGCGCCGCGGTGACGCAGACGACCGGTACGTGTCAGGTTGACGCCCATGGCATCAAAACCCGGCGAATAGCCCTGATAGTCAGCGCAATAACCGACCCCCTGATACTGACCCGTTAACGTATGCCGCTGAGCCCACTCCTGGCGTTCATCCATTATCAACTGCGGAACATAGCGGAGGGCGAAGGCTTCGTGCTCGGCACTGGACTGGTAATGACCCGACAGGTGCATTAAATCGCGGTTGCCGTGGCGGGTAAAACCGGGCGCGACGGCAAGATGATCGTTAAGATTGATTACCGGCTGACCGCTGCCGAAAATGGTTGAACCTGGACGCTGCCGCTGGGCATACTGGACCTGAATCTCGCTGAATTCAGAAACTGCCATCTCATTCAAAAAGATCAGAACGCCTGAGGTGTAATCGAGCAGATAATCAACCGCCCGGGTCATCAGCTGGCCGTCAACATAAACGCGCTCGCTGCCGGGATGGATCGGCACCGAGGACAGGAAATAGAAAGTGGCGTAGCTTTCGTACTCGGCATTCAAGGTATAGACATGGATCGAATCCGAAAAGGGCGCTGACGCGGGGAATCTCAACCACCCGCGGTCGTAATCGATATATTCGGGATCCACACGTTCGTCGTGGTTCTGATCCACGCCCATTATGTTCAAGGGCACGAACTGACCAGCCGTATCTTCGATGGTCAGCGAGAAAGTGGAGGGGATGATCGAAACACCCAAACCATAAACACGCCTGACCATCCGGCTGCGGATTGAATCTGACTGCAGGATATAGCCCTGACCGTCGATGACCAGCACCAGCCAGGCACCGGGCGCGGCGGGCGTCAACAAATTAAGCAACCCCTCTTCATAATTAATAAAATAATCCCGGCCGTTGAGCAACGGGTCAAAATCGCCGGTGAGACCGCCCGCGGTGAATCCATGGCGGGTGGCTTCGTTGTCGGTCAAGGCGTTGCGGTCATCAACAAACAGCGTATCAATGCCGCGCGAAAAAGGACGGGGAATCGAATCGATGTAATAAAAACTATAACGGGCATCATTGATGTCCAGAATTGCCACCGATTTATGGCTGGTGCGTCCGGTAAAAAAATCATTGCAGACGACGGAGCGCTCCTGACCGAGTTGCAAACCGGTTTGAACCGGGCCCGACCGGATTTTAACCTGACCGCCGCGGTGATATATCCCGGGGATTAGATCAAGGTCCGCGTATTCGCTTTCCATAAATCCGGCTTCCAACCGGTAAAGGAAATCATCATCTTTGCCCCGGTAACCAAAACCGTAAAGCGTATCATCTTTATTGGCGTCGTCATAGTACCCTGAGCCGATCCGGCCGGACTGGTGCTGACCAATGACTTTGGCGTTGATGGAACTACTGCGCAGCAATTCATCCGGGCTGCCTTGATAGGCCAGAAACGCGCGACCCTGTAGTTTCAGATCAAAACCGCGGTGAAAACGCGCATGCCCGCCGTCCTCATTGAGATATACAAATCGGGCTGATCGTCGGCCCTGGTCCGGCAATGGGGCTTGCTGCCAGATCCCGGCGATGGTGTCCTGGACATCAATCCCCTGACGGCTGAGAAC
>CBFGIH010000023.1:7755-12447 GCA_965648775.1 Caldifarciminota bacterium
GAACAAAAAGCCAGGAACCCGCCGCGTAAACTCCGATTAAAGAATCAGAAGTCAAACCTTGACCGCGGTTGTAAGTCCGCGCCGCGCGGTTGCTTATGTCATAAATAACCAGGCCGTGATTGGTGGCGCAAAGCAGGTTACTGGCACTCGCCCGGACCGCGACGGCGTCTGCCAGCCGGTCCCCATCCTGAAAATCAAGCCACTGATCGGCGGTCGGTTCATAGAATTTTATCTCGCCGCCGCTCACTGCATAAAGAGAATCACCCCGGTTCGAGACGCTTGTGACCGGCAGGGCACTATAACCGGACCAGGTGCCGGTTGCCAAGCGGTAAGCGACCATCTGGTCATTACCGTAAAACCAGAGCCGGCCGGTGGTGGCGATGATCCGATGATAGCGAAAACGACCGGCGGCCGGCACCGCTTCCAGACGTTGGTAAAGCGGGTCATAACGAAACACGCCCGAATCCGTCGCTAACCAGACTTGATTTTTATCCACCCAGAGATCATTTACCGGCCGCGGGTTGATGCTTTCCCAGGTCTCGGCATATTTGTCGTAGCGCTGGAGGCCAAAATCGCCGCCAACCCAGACATAATGATCATCAAAACCAAGACCTGTTGCCGGACCGGGCAGATCATAGGTCTGCCAGTCGTTGAGCCGGACATCCGCTGAAGCCAGACCAGACGGCGTGCTGACCCAGAGGATGCCTTCGTCCAGCCCGGCCAGAATGATACGGTTATCCGGCAGACCGTTGTTTTGATTTAACCGGCTCCACGTCTGGCGGACACGGTCAAAAACGCATAAACCGCCGTCTGAGGAGAAGTAGATAAAAGATGCGGCCGCGGGATCGGCCTGTCCGTCCAGAATCAGCGGCAGATCAACCGCGGTTTTTTCCACGGCCGAGATGACCGCCAGGCAAAACAGCAGCATATTTATTCGGTAATAAAACCGGTGGGCAGGTCTTCCGGTTTTTCCGGGTTTGTCCGGCGCCGGATTTTTTCGGGCGTGAGATAAGAACCAGCGCGGCGTCGTTCCTCGCCGATGGAATAAACCTGGATCGCGGCGGCGCCCTCAATCGGACAACGTTGTTCGCATATTCCGCAGCCGACGCATTGAAATTCATCGACAAAGGGCCGCAATAAATTACTGCCTGAGCCGGGGTCTACCCGGGAAGCAATGGCGTTGTAAGGACAGGCCTCGTCGCAAATCAGACAGATCTTGTCCTGTTCCCAGGCGATGCAACGGTGGTGGTCAATGACCGCCGTACCCATTTTGGCATAGGACTTCTCAGTCAAAGACAGGCGGCGAATGGCGCCGCTGGGACAGACCTGACCGCAGGCATGGCAGTTTTTTTCGCATCCGCCGATCCGGGCTTCAAGCCGCGGCGTCCAGATGCCGGCCAGGCCGGCTTCAGTCAGGCAGGGCTGCAAGCCGTTGGTCGGGCAGATTTTCAGACAGAGACCGCAGCGGATGCAGACGCGGGTGAATTCTGCCTCGGGCAATGAGCCCGGCGGCCGGACCAGACGGCCGTATTGCCGGCGATAAAGGCGCGCTCCCAGCAGCGGTGCAGTGATCAGTCCCGCCGCGACCGTCAAAATCACCTGACGTCTGGAAATATCATAAGCGATCATGGGCCGGCGGCGCTGATAACTGATATCGGAACACTCAGCCCCGCACCGCAGGCAGAGAATGCATTCGCCGGCATCAACTATCTGGGTCAGCTGGTCAATCGCGCCGGTCGGGCAAAACGCCGCGCAGCGTCCGCAATGCCGGCAGTCGGGCCGAAAGGAATATCTAAAAAGAGAAAATTTGGCCAGGAATCCCAGCAATCCGCCCAGCGGGCATGCGCTTCGACACCAGAACCGCGGCGCGATTCGACTTAACCCGATGACCAGGGCAATCAGCCCCAGGGTGAGCAAATGCTCGGTAAAGACCACATCCGGCAAGGCCGAAATCCGGGCGAGAAAATGAGCCGCCAGGGGAAAGATGACGAGGGTCAGGGTGCGGTTGACGATCATCAGGGGATCGAACAGCGGACCCAAGGACAAGCCGAATCCCGCAGCGATGATTAATAAAATAAGCAGGAGGTATTTACCATTTTTGAAGCCGCGGGCCGGTGATTTTTGTCGGCGTGGCCATAAGTTATCTCCCAGCTCAATCAAGGTGCCGAGCGGGCAGACAAATCCGCAAAACCATCGGCCAAAAAGCAGCGTCCCGATGATCACGACCAGTGACCAGAGGCCAAAGCCCAGCACCGCTTTCTGCGCCAGGCTGATCAAAATAAAAAGCAGAGGATCAAAGCGGATAAAAAAATGACTGGCCTGGTAAGCGTGGTTTAACCGGACCTGAAAGAACAGGTAACCAAATAGCACCAAAAACGTGGTTTGAAGGACAAGGCGGATAATCCGCGCGGGCCTGGATTTAATATTAACCTTCTCTCTCCGCGGCAGGCGCCAGGGGCTTCAGGCCTTCACTTCCTTGATGGTCATTTTGCCGGTGTCGATTTCTCCCAGACCATGCTTGGCCGCGGCGACAAGGTATTTGACGTTTGAACCCTTGAACGCCTTGTTATACCAGGGGGTAATCGTCACGCCGTAGGCGTCAACCGCCACGATATCCGTGCCGCAGATCACTTTGTTTAATATCACCGTCTTGCCCGGGCCGCCCGGGCCGCCCGAGGCCAGCACCCGCGTCGCGTCCAGCACGGTCAGGTCCGGTCTGATGACCGTGGCCAGGTCGGCGATCGCCTGGTGAATATTGACCCGGTGAAAAAGAGACCGATCCCAGATCAGGCCCATCAGGTTTTTCAGCCCCAGGCTGACGCCGGTGGCGGAGTGGGATTTGGCGACCGGCACGTTGATCAGGCGATTGCATTTCTGCAGCTCTTTGGCGATCTGCACCGACTTGATCTCAATGCCCTGCGGCACCGCCAATTCAGTGAATTGCCGTTCCTTGCTCAGCATCAGCAGGCTCACCCGGTTTGCATCAACGACCGCCTTTTCAATGCCGCTCATGGCCACGCACAGTTCCGCATTCTGTAGGGGATAATCAAGGATCAAGATCCGCTCGGCGCCGGCTTCCAGGCAGAGCTGCACCACCTGCTTCACGACCGCGACATTCGTCGTCGCGCCGTATTCGGCATTGGCGGCAAAAGAAACATTGGGTTTGATTAATACGGCGTCGCCGGCCTTGACAAACTGACTCATGCCGCCCAGCGCTTCCACCGCGGCCCTGACCAGGTGATCGCTGGTGCCGCTGGCCACGCTGATGAGGGGCGGCGCGGCTTCGGTCGCTTCGGCCCGGAGAGCCCCAGAGAATAAGGAAGCGGCAATCGTACCTGCGGTTACTTTTAAAAATTCCCGGCGCGTGAGCTGGTTCATATACGCTCCTTAATTGGCTGCAGTGGTGTCCCGGATCGCTGCGGAAACATTGAGACCGAACATTTTTAGAATCGCGAGCGCGGGATCCGAGTGATCGCTGATCGTCGCCCAGACATAGAACCGGTCGTCCCAGAAATCAAGGTTGTAGGCGAAAAGCGGCGAAGGATCGATACGGGCCTCAACGCCCGGATTATCACCGGTCCAGGGAGTTTCCGAACCGGTCGCCAGCTCATGGAACACCTTATCGGCGTTGATCGAGGTATCCATGTCAAAAATCCTCATTTCCAGTTCCACGGGCGCGCCGGCCACCGTGCCCGAATACTTTTGAAAGGCGCATTTGATAAAACCGTTGTTGACGTAGGTCTCCGCGGCGCCGTCAATCAAGGCAAAAAGCTGAGTTTGATTTTCCGCGATCTGCAAAGCGGAACTACGAGTCCAGCCGCTGATCTCGTTATCAGCCGGCAGCAGGTCCACCGCATCCTTGGCTGCTGGATTGTTGCCGCCGTTGTTACCGCAGACGAGCAAAACAATAAATGCCAGGCTCGGCAGAATTGCGAGTTTTTTCATCCTTGCCTCCGGTTTCCTTCATCCCGACCTCAAAAAATATTATAGACTTAAGTTTCCTAGTTTTTGTAATTATTATATAGATTTGTCATTTTATGTCAAGGCAGGAATCATGCCCGGGCTTCTTACCCGTTTTTATTCACAGACACGCCGTTCCCATGGGAATTATAGCCATTAATTATTGTATTTAAGGCAGGTTAAGTGGCATGGGTTAAAAAAACCGGGAGCCGCGCCTGGCGCGCGGCTCCCGGACTTTATCACGCAACGGGTCTTTTACTTAACCAGCACGGCCTTCTTCGTTTCCTGATAGGCGTTCGTCGTGAACTGGTAGAAGTAGATGCCGGCTGCAACATTGTGGCCGGTATCATCCTTACCGTCCCACAGCACCGAGTAATAACCGGGCTGTTTCACGTCGTTCACCAGGGTGCGGACCAGCTGACCGAGAGAGTTGTAAACCTTCAGGCACACATGGTCCGTTTTCGGAATCGCGAAGTTGATGGCCAGCCGGCTGACCGCCGGGTTCGGCTGGGCTGTGTAAAGCGCGTAGGCCTGCGGCAGGCCGGTGTTCTGCTCCGCCACGCCGATCGGCCGGACAATACCGTCGTACAGCGTAAAAGTGCGGGTGTACCAGCCGCCCCAGTTCGCCGCCTCTTCCAAAAGCACCGCGTTGTCCTGACCGCGGACCTGGAGACTGCAGACCGAGACCGCACCCGGGCTGTACTGGAACCGAATCGTACCGCGGACCTGTTC
>CBFGIH010000024.1:0-12088 GCA_965648775.1 Caldifarciminota bacterium
GGTGGTCCGCCCAAGAACAAAACAGAGGAGACAAAAATGCCGGAAACAAAAACCACGCCCTACTGGCACATCCAGGTTAAGGATTACGGCGAAATCGTGATCAAACTTTATCCTGAGGCCGCGCCGAGGATCGTCGCCAGCACCATTGATCTGACCAAAAAAGGATTTTACAACGGCCTGATTTTTCACCGGGTCATTAAGAATTTCATGATTCAGGGCGGCTGCCCGCGCGGAGATGGAACCGGCGATCCGGGCTATGAACTGGATGATGAGTTCGGCCCCGGTCTCACCCACAAACGCGGCACTGTTTCCATGGCTAACCGCGGCCCGAACACCAATGGTTCACAGTTTTTTATCTGTCTCACGCCCCAGCCGCATCTGGATGGTAAACATCCCATCATCGGCGAAGTTGTGCAGGGTCAGGAAGTGGTGGACAAAATCGGGTTGACGCGGACCAATGCCAGTGACCGGCCCCTGACGCCGGTGGTGATGGAAAAAGTCTGGATTGAAGACCGGCCGATAGAATAAAATCCGCCAAAGAACAGCGGTTGATACCAGGCCGGCGCGACTGCAGGTCTTTTGGGGAACAAATTCCGGTAATAAACGGCCGACCAGAACCGCGGAACCGATTAAACCGAAACAGGCCCCTTTTGCGTCATATTCTTCAGAAGGAGGCACACATGAAACGGACTTTAATCGCTCTGAGCTGCCTGGCAATCTTAGTGAGTCTGGGATTCAGTCAGAATCCTGCGCCGCCGGGCCCGCCGGATCCGGCCGGACACCGCCCTTGGCCTGCCCGGTTTGAACGCGGTGACCTGCGGCATAAACTGGCTGCGCTGGACTTGTCCAATGATCAAAAAGATAAAATCGAAGCCCTGAATGTGGAAGCGCGCAAGAAAATCATCCCGATCCGGGCAGAAATCGAATTACGGCAGGTTGATCTGCGTTCCGCGATGAAAGCCGAATCGCCCGACGAGCAGAAAATCCTGAATTTAAACCGCCAGATTCATGATCTGGAATTAAAAATCAAGGAAATCCGGATCAAAGAAATGCTGGCCGTCCGCGGCATTCTGACGCCTGAACAGCGACGGCTCATTGGCCAGCCTGAGCCAAATCCCGAAGACGACTGACCTGACATAAAACCTTTATCTGAACGCCTTCCCTTCCGGATACATAAGGGAAGGCGTTTATTTTCTGTGGTTAATTGACAAATCCAGCAGACGCTTTATACTCGGACTGGATGCCCACGATAACTCTGCTATACAGTTCCCGCAAGGGCGGGCACCGTTTTCCCTGCCTGGGCCTGACCGCGGCCATCAACCGCATGGCGCCTTATGCCCGGGTTAATATCGTTAATCTCCTGGATCTGATACCAATGGCGGACGGCCTGGACCGGTTGGGCCGGTGGGGTGATCTGCATCTGGCCTGGCTCTGGCGCCGAGGTTACCGCCGCCTGCATCAGGGTAAAACCGCTTTCAACGATATTTATCGGCTATTCCTTGAGTTGATCCTGGCTAATCCCGCCAGCCGGCGACGATGGCGATCGGCCATCGGCCAAACCGACCTGCTGGTTTCATTTCAGCCCGAGGTAAACTGCCTTGCCCAATGGTTTAAAAAAGAGCACCGGGCGCCGATCCATTCCATCGTCATGGACATAATTCCCCATGCCGGCTGGGTTGATCCCCGGCTGGATTATTACTATGCAGCGATGGCCATAACCCGCCAAGAACTGATCCGGCACGGCGCACCGGCTGGACGGATCCTGGTCACGGGAGCACCGGTTCAACCTGGATATGAAAAGGTCATGTCCGGCTCGCCGGCCGAGCAGCGTCGACGGCTGGGCCTGAACCCGAATTTATTCACCTTGCTGGTCATGGCCGGTTACCTGGGTAACATGGTTGATTACCGCGGCATCATTAACCGCCTTTTATCGCTGAACCAGGCACCGCAGATCCTGGTGCTTGCCGGTCAGAACCGTCAACTTTATCAACGGCTCTGCCGTCAATCTCATCCCCGGCTGCAGGTGTATCAAAACGTGCCGTCAATCCATCCATTGATGTGGGCCGCGGATCTGGTAATCAGCAAACCGGGCGGCATGGTCATTGCCGATGCCCTGGCCCTGGGCAAACCGATGATCCTGATCAATCCCCGGGCTGGCTCCCTGCAGGAAATCTTCTTCGCCGCCGAAATGGAAAAACAGGGTATTTGCCTGCACCTGCCTGATGCCCGTCCAATCGGTGCCGTGGTTCAAAAAATCATTGAACAACCGGAAATATCCTGCCGGCTGGTTGAAGCTGGACAGCCGCTGGGGAGAAAAAACCGCGCCGCGGCCCGGGTCATTGCCGAAAAGATTTTACGCGCTTGTGGTCCGCGGCCGGGTTTTTCTTGACAAACCGGGGTTTTGCGCTATAATTTTCCCGACAAGGAGGATTGCTGATGATTTTTGTCACCATGCTTGACCTGATCCCGGGAAAAACCGATGATTTTCGGAAGATCGTTAAGGCACTCAAAGTTCCCGAAGATATCAAGATCAAGGAATTCCTCAGTATGTTCGGCAAACCGGATTTCCTGATTATTTTTGAAGCCCCCAATGAAGAGCGGGCAATGTCTTTTGTACTCAAATTCGCATCGGTCACGGTTCCGAAAACATCCCTTTCCTTTCCGGTTGATAAAATATGACCTTATCCCGGGCCCTGCTTGACCGGATTGCCAGCCGGGAGGGCGTTGATCCGCTAAAACTTCTTCGGCGGATTGAAACCGGCCGGGTGGTCATTGTCCGCAACCGGCAGCGCCGGATCGAGCCCCTGGCCATTGGCGAAGGACTGCGCACCAAGATCAACGCCAATATCGGCACTTCGCCGGACCAGGCGGATCTTAAATTGGAATTGCAAAAACTGAGGGCGGCGCTGGACGCCGGCGCGGACACGGTCATGGACTTATCCACCGGCGGCGATATCAAGCAAATCCGCCGGGCGATCCTGCGTCACAGCCGGGTGCCTGTCGGCACGGTCCCGGTGTACGAAGTCGCGATTCTCGCACGCCGGCGCCGCAAGTCTTTCGTGCACGCCTCGGTCTCAGAATTCTTCGAAGTCATCGAGCAGCAGCTTGAGGACGGTGTGGATTTTATCACGGTACATTGCGGCGTCACCCGCCGCAGCATCAGCGGCATGGAACGAAAACCCCGGCGGTGCGGGGTGGTGAGCCGGGGTGGCTCGATGATGATTGAATGGATGAAACATAACCGCCGGGAAAACCCGCTATACGAGGATTATGACCGCTTGCTGACGATTGCCCGACGTTTTGAGGTCACCCTGAGCCTGGGAGACGGACTGCGGCCCGGATCAATCGGCGACGCGACCGACCGTTATCAAATCCGGGAATTAACCGTTATCGGCGAACTGGTGCATCGGGCACGCCGCGCCGGGGTTGCCGTGATGGTCGAGGGGCCGGGACACATTCCCATTCACGAAATCGAAACCAATATCCGCCTGGAGAAAAAAATTTGCCGCGGCGCTCCCTTTTATGTCCTCGGTCCACTCGTGACCGATATCGGCGCCGGTCATGATCATATTGTAGCTGCCATCGGCGGTGCCCTGGCTGGATGGTACGGGGCCGATTATCTCTGCTATGTCACGCCTTCGGAACACCTGGGCCTGCCCAATGTCGCCGAAGTCCGGGAAGGTGTCATCGCTTCGCGCCTGGCCGCCCACGCCGCGGACATCGGCAAGAACATTCCCGGCGCCCGGCAACGCGACCTCCAACTCTCCCGGGCGCGCTTCAATCTGAACTGGACCGCCATGATGAAACTGCTGATCGATCCGGTACGGGCACGAACCATTTTTCAGCGCCGGTCTTCCCGTTCCGTTTCCGCTTGCACCATGTGCGGCGAATTCTGCGCCATGAAAAAAACCCGGCAGGTCCTCGGCTCATAACCGCGCATGGCTGACCTCCTAATCATCGAGGATAAAACCAGTTTCGGCGCTATGCTGGAAAGCAGTCTGACCGATGCCGGTTATTCGGCGGTCTGGGTTAAAACCGGTCGGGAAGGCATGAACCGGCTCCGCCGGGAAAATTTTGCGATCTGCCTGATTGATCTGCGGTTGTCGGACATGGACGGAATTGATGTTCTCCGGGAACTGAAGAAAATCAACGAGCAGGCGGTTTATATCATCATGACCGCTTACGGCACCGTGGAAAAAGCCGTGTCCGCCATGAAGCTGGGCGCTTATGATTTCCTGACCAAACCCTTTGAAATGGATGAACTCCTGCTTCTCATCCAGCGCGTCATGCAGGAACGCCAGCGCTGGTACGAAAACATTCTCCTGCGCGAGGAATGCCAGCGGCGACACGGCTTACCAGAGATTGTCGGCACGAGCGCGGCGATCCGCAGCGCCGCGGACCTGCTGACCCGGGTCGCGGCCACATCTTCCACGATTCTTTTGCTGGGCGAATCCGGCACGGGTAAGGAACTGTTCGCGCGGGCGGCGCATGCCCTATCGCCCAGGAAAGATCAGCCATTCGTGGCAATCAACTGCGCAGCCATTCCCGCGGAATTGCTTGAAAACGAACTTTTTGGTTCGGAAAAAGGGGCGTTCACGGGCGCTGCCGGCCGCAAACTGGGCAAGTTTGAACTGGCCGACCGCGGCACCGTGTTCCTGGACGAGATCGCGGATCTGGATCTGAATCTGCAGGCCAAACTTCTCCGCATTCTTCAGGATATGACCTTTGAACGACTGGGTGGTACTGCCACGATCAAGATCGATGTCCGGATCATCGCTGCCACGAATCAGCATCTTCATGACCTGGTGAAAAACAGGCGCTTCCGTGAAGATCTGTATTACCGCTTGAGCGTCTTTCCCATCACCCTGCCGCCCCTGCGGGAACGACTCGAAGACATTCCCCTGCTGGTCAACTTTCTTCTGAAAAAAAACAACGTGCAAAAAACCATCACCGCGGAGGCGTTGGCCAAACTGCAAAAATACTCCTGGCCCGGCAATATCCGGGAACTGGAAAACACCATCGAACGCGCGGTGATCATGGCCCGCGGTCCGATCACGGCCGAGGACATACTTCTACCCGGCACGGATTCGGATTTGACCGCGGCGGAAAAATACCCGGATTTGAAAAACTGCGGCCGGCGGGGAAAAGAAATCGCCGAGGCGCGCTTGATCAAGGCTACGCTCCTTAAGACTGCCGGTAATAAAGCCGAAGCCAGCCGGCAACTGGGTGTATCTTACAAAACCCTCCTGTCCCGCATTAACCGTTACCGGCTGAAAAAACTGCTTTAAATCGGATTTTCCCTCGAGTTACCAGCGACCAATTAAATATTTTTACAGGTCATTCCCGGCGGTAGGTGACGCGGAAATCCCGGGTAGCCCGATAGGCCAGTTCGTGCGCCAATTCCCCATAGGCCTGGTCCGGATCACGGGCATCGAAATTGAGCCAATCCCCGCCGACCAGGCTTACCTCACCCACGTTCTGCTCATCGGCAGCCGAGTTCGACCAGATGGTCGCGCCGGTTTCTGTTTCTTGCAGGCGAATGGTCAGCCGGGCCTCAACATCGGCGGTAACGCCCACGATGCCGGGGCCGAGGCTCACGTGCGGTTTGACTTTGGAGACATCCAGCGTGCCGACCATGACCGTTTTTAAACCGTATTTTTCACCGGTTTTCTTGACGGCTTCTGGCCCCCACTTGCTTATTCCAATTTCCTTGAGCACATCCGCTTCGCGGCCCAGTTCAACAATTCTCACCATTTTCTGATCTTTGGTGATCGCCTCCAGGACCCGCTGGGTGACCACGCGGTTCAACTGGCCCTGCGCGTTGCCGGTGAAAACCAAGATACCCAGTGGTTCATAATTTTTGAGATTGATTTCCGGCGGCACGGCGACCATGTGGCCGCAGCCCGCGCTCAGCAGGCTCAAACCCATTAATCCGACCAAATACCAATATTTCAAGTTCACCTCCATAAACAATAAAAAAAGGGGCGGCGTTTAAGCCGCCCCACGCGAATGCGGATTAATCTCCGACCGGCAAGGTTATACCCAATTGCACATACATCGGATTGTGGGTGCTGGGGTCAGCGTCTTTATCATAGGTAAACTGATTCAGACCACCTTCGAGGAAAGCATTCAAGCCGCCGATACCCATTTCCGCACCGAGTCCGGCTTTTACGCCAATGTGCATGTAATCACCCGGTGCATCCTCAAGACCCAATTTAAACCAAAGTCCGGCGACAACATAGGGCTTGATGCTGCCATCCAGGGAGATTTTATACATCAGGTCAGAGCTGGTGAAAGTGCCCAGGAAGATGTTCTTGCCGCCCTCGGGCAAGGCCACTTCCAGAAGGTTAGCGCGCACGTCAACCTTGGAAAACAACGGAACGCGCATGTCCGCCTTCAACGCCAGCCAGCCATCTCCGTCATCGGCCAGCCCTTCATAAGCAACACCCAAACCCAGCTTAAGACCATAAAGACCGCTGACCAGGGTCAAGGCCAGAGCCAGAGCGAAAAGTTTCCGCATTAATACCTCCTTGGTTAGTGTATTTTAAACATAATTGACACTATGTCAAGAGGGAAATTGGCCCGCGGTCAATATTAATAAAGGGTTAGCCGCTCTTTGAGAAATTCAGGTGATAACTTGCCTTCGCTGACCAGCGTGCGTTTTGATTGTTCCATGTCCCGCATGCCCATCTGACGGCCGGTCTGGATAACCGACTCCAGCTGAAAAACTTTTCCTTCTCGAATCATGTTGCGCACCGCCTGGGTGGCGATGAGAATTTCAAACGCCGCCACCCGACCCGGCTGGTCGCGTCGCGGATATAACTTTTGGGCGATCACGCCTTGGATTGATTCGGAAAGCATAATTTTGATCTGCTCTTGTTGATTTTCCGGGAACACATCAATGACCCGGGTAATGGTTTTAGGTGCGCTGCTTGTGTGCAGGGTGCCGAAAACCAGATGCCCGGTTTCAGCGGCGGTCAAAGCCAGGGCAATGGTTTCCAGATCCCGCAGTTCGCCGACCAGGATATAGTCAGGATCTTCTCGCAGCGCGCTGCGCAGGGCATTGGCAAAAGAATGGGTATCCGAACCGACCTCGCGCTGGTTGACCACGCATTGCTTAGACGAATGGATGAATTCAATCGGATCTTCAATCGTGATGATATGGCCGTCTTTGTTCGTGTTGATATAATCAATCATGGCCGCGAGGGTGGTGGATTTTCCGCTGCCGGTAGGCCCGGTGACCAAAATCAATCCGTAATCCAGATCAATCAATTCCCGGATCGTTGCCGGCAGCCCGAGAGCGTCCATGTCCGGTATGGTGTCGGCGATCACCCGGAAAACCGCGGCCAGACCACGGCGTTGATGAAAAACATTGACACGGAATCGGCCGATTTCCGGCAGGTGCAGGGAAAAATCGAGTTCCCGGTTATCCTGCAATTGCCGGGCCTGCGTTTCACTCAAAACCGGCATCAAAAGTTGCCGCACAGCTTCAGCGGATGACGCATCCGAGGCAAGAGGCACCATTGAACCGTAAACCCGGATCATGGGCGGACCGCCGGCACTCAAGTGAAGATCGCTGGCTTTTTTTTCCAGCGTGTATTTAAGAAGCTGGCGGATATCGTTGTCAATCAGATTCATGGTCGTCCTTTGTTTCTTGGCGCTTCAGTTTAATAAAAACGCTGGCCGTAATCTGCTGACGAGTTTGTTGGCCATCACGGCCCGTGGTTTCCAGGATCGCCGCCCGATCGTTTATCTCGAGCATGATCTCTTGGCCGCCGGCCATTTGCGCTATGACCGCCTCGGCGCCCTGACTCAAAAAAATTTCATCGAGCAATAGAAGAATTTTCTTGGGATCGGCGCCGGAAATGATGATTTTTTTTGAAGTATGCCGGGCAAGCAGTTCGGCCGAGACGGCATGGGTGGGATCGCCGACGGCAAAATAAATATTCTGCTCAGTTTCATAAAGAGGCAGGGCGCATAATTCATAAAGCAAAGTTTCGGGAAATTTCTGAATCAATCCCGCATCCAGCATTTCGGGCTTTAATTCCACGAAGGGCAGGGCAAACTGCTCGCTCAGCATACAAACCAGGTCCCGGCTGGTAAGATATTGAAGTTCGAGGAGAATCTCTCCCAGTTTCTTCCCCTGCACTTTTTGCTGCCGGAGTGCTTCGTTCAACTGCGCCTCGCTGATGATGCCGTTTTTAACCAGCAGCTCACCGATCTTTGAAGCCATGTCAGACTCCGATTAATTCAAAAACCTTGGTCCGCAGGGCTTTCAGGTCCAGCGGTTTCGTGAAAAATGCCGCGACATTGGAAACTTTAACCGTGATATCGTCCTCCAGCAAACGGTAGGCCGAACAGATGATGATGGGAATGGTGGCGTTTCTTTCCCGAATCCGTTCAATGGCTTCCAGGCCGTGCGTACCGGGCATCTTGATGTCAGTGATGAGCAGATCAAATGGTTCCCGGGTAATAAGCCGGACCGCTTCCCGTCCATCGTTCGCCTCGACAATATCATAATTATCCTGCAGGGCCTCAGCAATCAAAAGGCGGATAGCATCCTCATCATCACACACCAGAATTCTTTTTTTCATTCGTCCTCCTTGGTATTGATTTTATTCAAGCTTAACCACTGCCCGGCTCCGGCGGGCTGGCAACCGTGACATGCTTTTTTTCACCGTGGTGCCTCAGCAGCCAGATCCCGCATTCGGTCCCGACTCCTTCCTGACTTTTGAATTCAATCCGGCCATGGTGTTCATCAACGATTTTTTTCACGATGGCCAGCCCCAGGCCAGTGCCCCGCGCTTTGGTCGTGTAAAACGGCGTGAAGATTTTAGCCAGTTCCGGGGCGGGAATGCCCGGGCCCGTGTCTTTGATCCACGTAATCAGGAATTCGCGGTCGGGCTGAAAGTTGACCTCGATTTTTCCCTTACCGTCCATGGCTTCGGCGCTGTTGTTGATGAGGTTAACAAAGAGCCGGCGCAGGGATTCGGCTTCGCCTTTGACCACGGCCTGCTCGCCCGTGTCCAGCGATACCGTAATGCCGGCGGGATAACTGTTTAAAATTTCCCTGATCAAATCGTAAAGATTGACGGGCCGGAACTCCACGGGTTTAGACCGGGCAAAGGTCAGGATATCATCGACAATTTGATTCATCCGTTGGGCGCCCTTGCGGATTTCTGCGATATATTTTTTTCTCTTCTCCTCTTCATCGGTTTCGGTCAGCAGCTGGGCAAACCCATCAACCGAGGCCAGGGGATTTCGAATCTCATGCGCTACCCAGCCGGCCATCTTACCCAGGTAGGTAAGCCGCTCGTTGTGTTTCAACTGCTCTTCCATCCTGCGAATATCGGAGAGATCCTTGAAAATAACCACGCAGCCTGTGATGCGCCGGCTGGCATCATCGAGGGGCGTGATGTTAAATCCCACCGGAATTTCTGCGCCGGACCGGGACCGGATTGTGGTTTCGTCCCGCATGATCGGTTTGTTTTCCGCCATGGATTCCTGCATTTTTTCCCATAAAAGATTAAGACCGGGATAGGATCCCACCGTGGACCAGAGCAGTTCATCCCGGGAGTAACCAAAGACCCGTTCGGTCTCGGGATTGATCGTGGTAATCAAACCGTCGCGATGCACGGCCAGAATGCCGCTGGCAACCCGGTCAATAATTTTTTCGTTATAACGTCGTAGTTCAATTTCTTTGGCGGTCGCCTGTTCGATCTGTTTTCTCAGTTCACGATTGAAAATTTCCAACTCTTCTTTTTTCTTTAATTCCCGGCGGGTCGCTTCCGACCAATAGCTGCTGATCAACGTGATAATGAATAAAAAAGGTATCCGCAGTAGAAAGCGCGAATCAAGTAGGGATATGCCGGGATGGGAGCGGAAAAGCAGCCAGATATAAATAGCACTGGTCACGATCGCGATGAAAATGGAACCGCTGACATTCTGACCGACAGAAGAAATAAAGATGGCGAGAAAATATATCAGATAAAAATCGGTTTCCAGTCCCTGGGTAACATATATTGCCAGGGAAATGATCAAAATATCAAACAAAAAGACACAGAAAGAAAAAAACGGATGTTTAACGATTGTTTCCGGCAGGCGCCATAAAATGATGTTGGATAATAAATAAATCAGGGCGATAAAATAACCAGGCTGCCCGACTTTTAATCCTCCCCGGGAATAGGTCATGATCAGCACCGTGGATAAGATCAGGACAAAACGGAGAAAAGCAAGAATTTTTTTATTCATAACCCTGCGGCAGTCTATTATATTAAAATCCCGGAAAACGAAAAAGTGAATATTACACTCATCTGATCATAAGTAATTATACGGATGATTAATACGGCAACGGTGTAATCAGGACGGCTTGAGCGGGATTTTCAGCTGAATTTCCGTGCCCTGACCGATTTTGCTGGCAATGGATATATCGCTGTTCATGATTTGAGCCCGGGCCTGCATCAACAGCAAACCATAATGGCCGCGGTATCGTTTTATTTTTTTTGAAGGAAAACCGATGCCATTATCCCGGATCACAATCACCAGTGAATTCTTTGCCCTCATAATTCTGACCAGCACCCGGTCGGCCTGACTGTGCTTTAAAATGTTAGCAAAGGCCTCCTGGACGATTCGTAAAATGTTAACTTTGAGGGAAAAGGGCATTTTAGGCATGACCGGCGGACGGTGAAACTGAAAACGTATGCCCGTCCCGGCAAATTTCATTTCAAATGATCTTTGAATACCCTGCACCAGCGAAATTTCCGGGTCATAGAGCGGTTCGATGTTGCGGATCAGCGCGCGACCGCGGTTGATCAACGATTTTATCATGCCGATCAACTTTTTGCGTTTTTTCGGTTCAAAGGGATGTTGATCGCCGGCATCAACTTCATGCAGGGCATAAAGAATGCTGGCAAGATCCTGAAGCAAATCATCGTGAATCTGAGCAGACAGGTAAAATCTCTCTTTTTCCTGAGTATCAATGGCCTTGCGGGTCAATTCAAGCAATCGTTTTTTTTCTGCCTGTAATTCCTGGAGAGCCCGGTTAAGGGAATGCTGGATTTGCTCTTTCAAAATGCCGGTCATGATGACTTCCCCCGCGGTCTGAATAAAAAATACATCCTCGTTCATGCCGAGACGCCGGTCCTGCCGGGAAAAAATGTCGATCGTGCCCATCAGCCGGTTTTGAAAGAAAAAAGGCACAATCATGATGGCTTTTATGCCCGCGCGCTGGTATATAAAACGGCTGCGGGAGCGCAAGGGCAGGTGCTTGACCAGACAATTAATCGGCTGGCCGGATTTCAATCGGTGGATCCCCCAGGGATGTTTCTGGCGGGTTATACCCTGCAGTTGTTGGATTAAAGAGGGCATGATCGGCCGCCGCCACTGACCAACCGCGTTGAACTGATCCGACTGCGGGGAACGAATCAGGAAATAAACGGCATCAGCGTTGAAGCCTTGCGCAATGTTTTTTAAAATTCCAGACAGGCTTCGTATCACATTGCCGGATCTCATGATTTGCTGGGATATCCGACTGATGATCATCTCCATCTGCAGGCGGTGCTTGAGGTTTTTTTCCATTTGAAAACGATCGGTCATATCCCGCAGGACGGCAACGATGCCGGCATAATCGGAGACAGCATTTTTTATCCAGGTTAAGGAAATATTGACCACAAGCAAATCTCCATGGCGATTGCGCTGCCACACCTCTCCCCGCCAGAAACCCCAGCGTCTTAAATGGTTCGCGATATGATCCTCGCCCGTGATTGGCGCCAAATGAGTCAACTGAAAAAAATTATTGTTGATCACTTCGTATGTCCGGTAACCGAACAATTGCTCCGCGGCCGGGTTCCAGGTCTGGATGCGAAATTGTGAATCCATGGTGACGATCGCATCGTTAACCTGCTGAAGCATGCCCGCCTGAAGATGGAGTTTGACTTCGGCTGCTCTGCGGTCCGTGATGTCGGAAAAAATACCAATTGACCCAATAATCCGGCCTTGATCGTTGATCAAAGGCGAACCGCTGATCTGCACCCACCGGCAAGCACCATCTTTACGGATAATTTTTATTTCATATTTATCAGCAATTTTT
>CBFGIH010000025.1:0-12049 GCA_965648775.1 Caldifarciminota bacterium
GCCGTAAGGCGGAAAAACCCATTGAAAACAGTCCTCAAAATGAATCAGCAGGTCAGGATCAACGGTCATGAGCGCCTGTTTGACTGCCGCCCCGGCCTTGAGATGGCCGGCGCCGATCGGTACGGCCAAAAGCAGAATCTTCACCGTAATTAATTATAGCTGACCATGTTGACTTTTCAAGGGTATTCATTATAATGAAAACGAGCCGTGGAGGTATGATGAAAAAAACCATGTTGTTTCTCTTGCTGATAATTTTTTTTACCGCCTGCGCCGAGCAGGAGACCCCTTATTTCACTCACCTTTACGGTCGCCTGCGTCTGCAAAACACTGATTCCACCTTTATTGACGGCGTGCTCCTGCAGATCAGCGACCTGAATCCAGACCATCTTGACCGCCTGCGTATCCGTGAAGTCACGACCGCGACCAGCAATTCGCTCAAGGGTTATTTTGAACTGGACAGCGTCTGTTTCGCCACGAGCGCCATCGGCAGCAGTGAAATCGTCTCCATCTACTGCGACAGCATTAACAACCCCGCGTTTCCTTCCCAATTGTGGTATCCGGAAATCCACGGCCGGAACGGCGTGGACTCAATCATCATCAACATCCATTATTAAATCCCGATCAATTGATGCCGCCGGTTGACCGCCGCTCGTCGCCTGGATCATGGCTGACCCGAAACATCCTGATCCTGGGATTGGTAAGCCTGTTCACGGACCTTTCCACGGAGATGGGCTATGCGATCATCCCCATATTCTTAAAAGACGTGCTGAAAGCAACGCCGGTCTTCATCGGTCTGATTGAAGCGATTGCGGAAGCCACGGCCAGCGTTCTGAAAGCGTTCTCGGGGTATATCTCCGATCGAATCCGAAAACGCAAACTGCCTTCCCTGCTCGGCTATTCCCTGTCAACTCTCACGAAACCTTTGCTGGCCATCGCCACCCGGCCCTGGCATGTTTTTTTCATCCGCTTTTCCGACCGGTTCGGCAAGGGAATCAGAGCCGCGCCCCGGGACGCGTTGATCGCTGAATCGACCAAAGCCGAACATTTCGGCCGGGCTTACGGTTTCCATAAAATGCTGGATAACCTGGGCGCGGTGCTGGGACCACTGGCGGCTTACTTCATCCTCGCCCATTCCGCCCAGAATTTCCGGCTGGTCTTTGGGCTCGCTTTTATCCCGGGTTTCATTGCGGTCCTGTTGATGCTGCTGGGTGTTCGGGACACCAAGACCACATCGCCACCGCATTTTTCCTTTTCCTGGCGCAAACTAAACCCGCGTTTCAAGCTCTTGCTATTCATTATAGTGGTCTTCACGCTCGGCAACTCATCAGACGCCTTTCTCCTGCTCCGGGCGCGCGACCTTGGTGTCACCGCCACCCTGATCCCCATACTTTGGCTCGTGTTCAACGTTTCGAACTTTTTTTCCGCCTTTCCCGCCGGCATCCTTTCTGACCGCATCGGCCGGCAAAAAGTCATCTTCCTCGGCTGGATGATTTTTTCCATCTGTTACGCGGGCCTGTCCTTCAGCCGCACCCCTCAGGCGGCCTGGCTTATTTTTCTTCTGTACGGTTTTTATTATGGATTCTCCGAAGGCAATATCAAGGCCTTCATCGCCGACAACACGACGCCGGAGTTGCGGGGTACGGCATTTGGCATTTTTCACACGGTTGTCGGGTTGACGCTGCTACCGGCCAATTTGCTCATGGGCTGGCTCTGGCAGGCGGTCGGTTTTCAGAAAGCGCTGTGGGCCGGCGCTGGGTTATCGTTGATCGCCGGCCTGGCGCTGGTCACCATGACAGCAGGATCGCCGGCTGAGGTTGCCGGCCGAAAATGAAGTTCGTCGATGAGGTAAAAATCATCGTGGAAGCCGGCGCCGGCGGCAATGGCTGCGTTTCCTTCCGCCGTGAAAAATTCGTGCCGCGCGGCGGTCCGGACGGCGGCGACGGTGGCGACGGCGGTTCGGTCTTGATGATCGGTGATCCAGCACGCCAAACCCTTTACGACCTGCAGCTGCGCCCTCTTTACCGGGCCCAGCGCGGTCAGCACGGCCAGGGCAAGGGCATGGACGGACGCCGCGGCGAAGACCACCGGATCCAGGTTCCCCTGGGCGTGATGGTCTTCGATCAAAAAAAACTGATCGGCGAAATCCTAAAACCCGGCTTTACTCTTTGCGTGGCCCGGGGCGGCAAGGGCGGCCGGGGTAACCGCCATTTCGCGACCGCAGCCCACCGCGCGCCGCGCCGGGCTGAACCCGGGCAGCCCGGGGAAAAGAAAAACCTGCATTTGATTCTGAAGCTGATTTCCTATGCGGGGATCGTCGGTTTGCCCAATGCCGGCAAGTCCACCCTGCTTGCCGCCCTCACGAACGCCCGGCCGCGTATCGCCGAATATCCTTTTACCACGCTTGCACCCAATTTAGGCGTGCTGAGCCGCGGCCTTAAGCAAATTGTGCTCGCGGACATGCCGGGCATCATCGAAGACGCCCATGCCGGCAAGGGCCTGGGCATCCGTTTCCTGCGCCATATCGAACGGACCCGCCGGTTGATCATTGTGCTTGACGCCGCGGCCGAACCGCAGCACCAATATCAAATCATCATTGACGAATTCCGGCGCTATGGCCGCGGATTGCTGAAAAAACCACGGCTGATTGTGATCAATAAAATGGATCTGGTGAAAAACAAACCGCGGTTAACGGCCGACGAGCAGGTAGTTTATATTTCAGCCCGGCAGGGCACCGGCCTTGAAGAATTAATTAATCGGTTAGAAGATGAAAATTTCGTTACAGGCGGATAAAGAAACGATCCTGCGTCTGCTGAAGCACGCGGATTTAAACAAAAAACTAAAAATTTTCAACCAGCTGGAACAGTTAAACGAAAAAGACCGAATCCGAATCCTGCTCAGGATCCTGGAAGACGGCTCCTGGACTCTAAGGGAAAAAGCCACGCGCGCGCTTATTCCCTACGGTCCCAAAATCCTGCCGCGGTTGATCCGTTTGTGCGAAAAGGGTTTCTGGTATACGCGTGCGGCGTCCTGCATCACCATGGGCCATATCGGCGACGAAAAAGCCGTATGGCCGATGATAAACCTGCTGCTCAAGGATGAAAATCCCACGGTGATCCGGGAAGCGGAACAGGCGCTGCTGGCAATTGCCCGGAATCGACCCGAAGCTTTCCTGCGCGAGGTGACTGGCGGCACCGCGGACGAAACGGTAAAAAGTCAGCTCCGGGAAGGCCTGCGCCGGCGCTCCTCGTCTCTTTATCAATTAATCAAAGACCGCCTGGGTTCTTCATGAACGATTATTCGGATTTACTCCCGCTCCTGGTGATTCCCAATCTAACGGAAAACCGTTTATACAAACTGCTGGAAACCTTCAAAACTCCAGCCGCGGTCCGGCAGGCCGCCTTCGCTGATCTGTCCGATGTGGTCGGCCCGGAAATAGCCCGCCGGGTCAGCCAGGAACCTGCCGCCCGCGCGGTTGACCAGCTGCGCACGGCCCTGGCGCGGCTGGGCATCAAAATTGTTCCGTACTACGCGGCGGAATATCCGGCCTGGCTGAAAACGATTGACCATTTTCCGCCCGTGATTTTCATGCGGGGTGATCTCCGACCGACAGATGAAAATGCCGTCGCGATCGTCGGTACGCGCGGCGCCACGGTCTATGGCAAGGGCGTGGCGGCAAATTTTGCCGCGGAATTCGTCAAAGCCGGCATCACCGTGGTCAGTGGCCTGGCTCGGGGCATTGATACGGTCGCCCACGAAAGCGCCTTGAAAAACGGCGGCCGCACCATCGCCGTGCTCGGCTGCGGCCTGGATCAAGCATATCCGCCAGAAAACCGCGGTCTCATGACCGAAATCAGCCGGCAGGGCTGCGTGTTGTCCGAATTCACTATCGGCACGCCGCCCCGACCCCAGAATTTTCCCAAACGCAACCGCATCATCACTGGTCTGTCCCGGGCCGTCGTAGCGATTGAGGCGCGAGAACACTCGGGCGTTATGAACACGGTCAATTGGGCGGCCAGCCAGGGCCGTGAAGTATTCGCGGTTCCCGGCAACATATATTCCCGGACCTCGGCCGGCACCAACCGCCTGATCAAAGAAGGGGCGACGCCGGTCACGGCTGCGACTGAAGTCATGGAGAGCCTCGGCATGAAAACCAAGGCGGCCCCGCGCACCGGGCCAGTGGAACCAATGGATGACCAGGAAAAAATCGTCTGGCAGGCCCTGACCGCCGATCCCGTCTTTCTGGACGAAATCTCGGAACGCACCGGACAGTCAACCGCGGTCCTGCTTAAAATACTGCTGCGCATGGAAATCAAGGGTCTGATCCAGCAGCTGCCCGGTATGGTGTTTGTAAAAAATGCAGAAAGCCACCATTCTTGACAAGGAATCCTATTTATATAGTATTGATTGTGCTTTGCTGTCTTATTTTCTCTTTAACCATTGGCGTTGAAGCCGGTCTCCGGCAACCCGTGCTCGGCTTTAACGATCTTAAATCCGGACCGGCGTTTTGCTTTTTTGCCGGCCGCACTTCTCATCGAATCGACCTGCGGGCCGGATTCAATGCCGCTTTTCATGAAGGCCGCAATCCAGGCTACAGTGTGGCGGCTTACGGCGTCTGGCTTGGCGCCACCAAAGACCGCTGGCTTTTTGCCCCCGACCTGCAAATTGGCGCTGATTATTACCGCCGCGAACTGAACTCCGGCCGAGAAGCCGGTATCGCCCTCGCTTACGCCGCGGGCATCCGGATGAACCTTCGACGCGGTCTACTGCTAATCTATCCCGCCCTGTGCTTTCGGGGCGTCATCGATTCCCAGACCCACGCCGGTTTTCTCGGCCTGCACCTGGGACTGGCGCATGAACTATAAACCGTTTGCTCGTTTTTGGCCCTTCGTGCTTGCGCTATTCTTGGTGACCTGCGACAATCATATCATCCAGCGCACCGCCGGCGATTTCCTGCCTTACCGGCCGGGCAACTGGTGGCGCTATCACAACGCCTCCGCCTATGATCCGCAGACGGTTTTTATCGAAGTCGAACCCGCAGAAACCCTGCTCAATGTTGAATGCTATCCCGTGACCACTTCCGGGATCGCCGCCTATCTCGCCATCGACGACGCCGGCATCCGTGAGTACGTCAAGACCCTTTACACCTACGCCGGCGTCGAGTACACGGTAGCAGAAGGTTTTGTGCTGCGGCTGGCCGCGCCGCTGGTGGCAGGCAGCCGATTCGCCGATTCCCTGGTTGATTCGGTTCTGGTCGGCGGCGCCTGGATCAAAGCCCGGTACGCGGTGACCGGCCTGGTTTCCGATTATCAGGCCGATGATCTTTACGGCACGGTTTATCCGGTGTACCTGACCATCAGGGACAACCTCATCACGCCGGACTCCGCCATTAATCGGGTATCCGCCATCACCGAATATTATGCACCGGAGATCGGCCTCGTGCGTTTTGAAAACGAAACCGGCGACTTCCGACTTTCAGAATATTCCGTTCAATAACCCTGATCCCGACCGCGCCGGTTAAACCCGACTTCCAATCATCTTGTCCCCGTCGCCACGGCGGGCAGTTAAATTTACTGAAGATCTATGAAAAACTTTATGCTTTTTATGGACCGCAAAAGTGGTGGCCGGCGAAAAATCGGTTTGAAATCATGGTCGGCGCTGTTCTGACCCAGAACACAAACTGGAAAAATGTCGAATCGGCAATACGCCGCCTGCGGCGGCACGGTCTGCTCACGCCGGCACGGCTCTGGCGTCAACGCCGGCGCCTGCCCGCGCTGATTCGCAGCACCGGTTATTACCGTCAGAAAAGCCGCCGCTTACTGGAATTGACCCGGTATCTGCGGGTTCAATATGGAGCGAATTTCGCCAATTTTAAAGGCGTGGCCACCTGCCGGATCCGTCGGGAACTGCTAGCCCTTTGCGGCATCGGACCAGAAACCGCGGATTCAATTCTGCTTTATGCTTTCCAACGACCGGTTTTTGTGGTTGACACTTATACCCGCCGGATTTTTTCCCGTCACGGATTTTTTGCGGCGGCTCTGCCTTATGAAAATATCCGCGCTCTTTTCGAGCAGCACCTACCCCGTCGCCATCAGCTGTACAACGAATATCACGCCCTCCTGGTCCGTCTGGGCAAAGAATACTGCCGAAAGCATGAACCTGTTTGCGCTGATTGCCCTTTGCGGCGCCTATTCAATTAATCCGGACAGCGTTCTCCGGGGCGTTTACATCAATCCCTGGCAGGCAGCCAATCCGGATTTCATGACTGGCATCATGGCCCAGGCCGAAGCTGGCATCATCAACGCCCTGGTCGTGGACTGTAAGAGCGATTACGGTTACCTGACCTATGCTTCCGAAATACCTCTGGCCAAAAAACTCAAGGCAGTGAAGCCCTATCTGAACCTTAAAAATCTGATTGCGGCCGCGCAGGCGCGCGGGATTAAATTGATCGCCCGGGTCGTCTGTTTCCGCGACAATTATCTCGCCGGCTACAAAACTTGCGGCATCCGGGATGACGCCGGCGAACTCTGGCGCGACAAGACCGGCTCCAACTGGACCAATCCTTATCAGGACAGCGTCCGCGATTACCTGGTTGAGGTTGTCACCGAGCTTTACCAGCTCGGCATCACAGCCGTTGCGTTCGATTATATCCGGTTTCCGACCGACGGCGCCGTGGACCGCATACGCTTGAGCGGGGTGAAAGGCCCCCGATCCCGGCCAATCGTCGATCTGCTGAAAAAAGTCAGGAAAAAAGTGCCCGGAATGGAAATCGGCGCCTGCGTGTTTGGCTTTAGTGCCTGGCATGACTTAAAAAACGAAGGACAGATACTGGAAAAAATGGGTGAGCATCTGGATGTCCTTTATCCCATGCTTTACCCATCGCACTTTCCTTCTTCCTTTCGGCGGGAAGTAAGTGAAAAATGGCGCAATTACTGGATCTACTTTGATTCGGTGAAAAATGCCGGCCAGAAAATTCCCGGCCAGGTCCAGATCGTGCCGTTCGTGCAGGGATTTGACCTGTACGCCGAACAGTTTGATTATGACTACATTCTTTCCCAGCTTGACGGCTGCATCGCCGCCGACGCCGCCGGTTTCATAATCTGGAACGCGGGCTGCGACTACGCTAATGCCTGGACACCGATCGGCTGGGTGTATAATTCAATCCGAGACCAACACGCTCGGAAGATCCAAGATAGCCGTATGACAGATACAGGGCGCCGATATCCAGATAAAGATTTTCCACCAGCATTATTTCAATAGAGAAACCGACGGAAAAACCAGACCAGCTTTCAGACTGATAACCGGACTGGTAACCGGCCATCAGCGCGAAGCCGGAAACCTTGGCCTGGGTGCCCAGCAATCCCTGCGTGACCGCGGGGATGATCCCGGGTTCACGAATCCGTATTTCCGCGCCCAGAGAAAAGGTCGGTTTCACATCGGGATAGAGCGAATAATCAAACGATACGGTCAGCGTGTTTAACCGAAACGGGTATTTGAAGGCAATGCCCTGCCTGAGGTTCAACGGCGGATACTCAGTCAGGCTGATGAATTTCCGAGGAGTGCCGAGGTGTTTTATCACCGTGCCCAGGTAAAGATATTTTACCGGCACCAGAATCAACCCGGCATCAGCCAACACGCCCCAGGCGTTGACATTGGCTAATTGACTGCGGACCACCTTGATGCCGCCGCCAAAAGAAATCGGTTGTTTCTTGCCGAACGAACGACCCCAGCCGATATTCAACATCATGTCCGAATTCCGGAACTCATTGCCCTGCTCTCCGGTTTCCGAATATTCAACATCGGTCGCGGTTAGATAAACCAGGCCGATGCCCAGGCTGCCGATGCGCCGGTCTATGGGCAGAGCCGAAGTCAGGTTGTAGTGATGGAAATATGATAGGTGGCTCATATAAAGACCGGAAAGATAATACCCGTTGGTCAACCCGAGACCCGATGGATTCCAGAATACGGCATTACCGTCGTCGCTCAAGGCCGTAAAGGCGTTACCCATGGCCACGGGCCTGAGACCCACGCCCAGCTTTAAAAAAGGATAACCGGTAGCACCGCTTCCCCAAAGCTGGCCTTGAGCTGCGACGACGGCCAGAACCAGCAGGCAGACGGTTTTTTTAAAAACCGCGGCGTATGATTGCTTTTCTATTTAAATCGCTCCTTGAGTTTATTGAGCACCTGAGGCAGAGTCGTGTATTCCATGTCTGACAGGGGCAAACGCTGAGGTTCAAAGGGACCGTGCCGCCGGATGTAATCCGCGATCTCGTTGGCTTGCTGCCGTGCCCGGTCGTAACTGGGATCAGCGAACATGTCGCGCGGACCGATCAGCATGCCATTGGCAATCTGAAAACCGAGGGCAATCACCCGGGGTGGACCGTCAAAACGAGTCGGATTCGCGTCTTCCACCGACACCGGCATGAACGGACCCCAATGGGAACCGCGCATCCAGCCGGTGACCATGTAAGAAAAGGCGAACGGATCCAGCGCTTCTCCGACCGCAGGCATGCCGCTCTGGCACCGGACAATCATGACCGGATCGTCCTTGCCCACATACCTGCCCGCCATGAGATTAACCCGCTGGGTGGAAGTGACCGCGGCAATTTCTCCGCTTTTCTTGTATATGCCTTTGATAATGTAGTGTTCGGAAGCGCCGATCAGGCAAAGCAGGTCATACATCTCCTCGGGCGTGTTCAGTCGAACGGTTTTATTCGCGAAAATGTCCAGGACTTCGAACACGAAGCCGTCGTGCATGGAGGGATCAATGATCAGGCCGATGGTGTTGAATGGATCCGCGAACATCTTATAAAGCGGATAATTCCAGGCGCCCGGCGACGTCTTGTCCGCGCAGAAAACCAGCACCGGTTCGCTTTTGCGCTCTTCGATTGTCATCTCGGCGCAACCCGGACCCATGCCCTTGACATTGCCGGAAAAAGAATCGGCCAGTAAATCCTGGCCGGCACCGTACAGTTTGAGTTCGCGGGCGATCTTCGTGCCCTCCATAAACACATCCCAGGCTAATTTATGGATCTCGGCAGAATCATTGCCCAGCCGGTGCGTTAGGATCAGTTCCAGGTCGTCTCCGCAATGGCTGACATGGAAATCGACAATCACGCCTTTGGCTTTATGGACATCCAGCATTTGAATCGCCTTGCTCAGCAAACTGGGATGCATGCTTGAATGGCCGACATAACCGCCGATGTCGGCTTTAATCACGCTGATGGTAATGCTCGGCATTTAACCTCCTTAAGTCCAAACACGTGCGTAAAAATAGTATATAAAAAAAACCGTTTCTGTCAACCATTCTGCTTCCCCCTTGACGATAACTTCAACTCATAATATAATGAAATAGATTCAACCAGATCGGAGGCAGTTATGAAAAATCATCTCGTTCGCATAGGTCTTTTGTTTCTCCTCAGCATGACGCCGCTGGTGGCCGTGGACCGGGTGGTGTTGTGCGAGGAGTATTACCAGGAGGACTGACCATCCTGCCCGGCTGCCAGCTGTACGCTGGACGTTATTGCCGTGCAATATGGAACCCGCATCGCCGCCGTTGAAATCCACGGCGATTACCAATTCCCCCTTTACTGCGCCGAAGGTCGAAACCGGACTCGTTATTACCTGCCGCCTATCTCCGGTGGTTATTACACGCCTTTTTTATGGTGTGATGGCCGCCAGCGGGGCACAACTTACTCCTCAACCTGGCGCCCTTATATCCAGACCAAATTGAATCAACCAGCTTATGCCGTCATGACCTCCTGGGGTGTTTATCTTCCGGCCCAGGACTCGGGTCGGATTTATGTCAAAATCCGCAATGATTCCACCGGAACCATGAAAGGTTATATCCGGTTTGTCCTGGTTGAAGACAGTTGTTATTATCTGGGTCCCAATAATGATCCCTGGCACAACCACGTGGCGCGGGATTACCTGCCGGACACCTCGGGAACATTTGCCCAGATCGCGCCCAATGAGTCGGTCACGGTTTACCGGAATTTCCGGGTCCAAACCGGCTGGAATGAAAACCGCATCTCCGTCGTTTACTGGTACCAGAATGATTCCCTGCGCGCCGATTCATCCAAACCGGTCTATCAGGCAGGAACGAAAAAGATCATGGACATGGCAGTGGCCATTGAGGAAGAACCGACAGCAATAAAAACAAATTCACTTGCCCTCGTGCCCAATCCCTGCCAGGAAGGCACGGTTTTTCGGTTTCCGGCGCCTGCCGGCGCGGTTTACACGATCCGCATCTTTGATGCCAGCGGCCGACGGATCCGGACCATCAGCGGCATCAGCCGCGCCACCATCGAGACCTGCCAATGGGACCTGCGGGATGAAAGGGCCGGCCGGGTGAACCCGGGCGTTTATCTGTACCGACTGACATGCGGCCTTTTAAACACGGGCGGCAAGATCGTGGTAAAATGAATCCCGTAAGAGAACCGTGTCCTCTCATGGGATAATTTGATCAGCAAGGGGCAATAATAAACCTTCAGGGGCGGTCAACCGCCCCTGAAGTCATTCCTGGATATATTGACAACGATCATTCCTTTCGTATAATAAACTGATTGTAACACATTTTCAGACGGAGGCGGATGGGTGCTGGTGTGCCTGCTGGGCTTCAAACCCACGTGTCCCTCGAAAGGGGGAAGGTAGGTTCGATTCCTACACGCCTCCGCCATTTTTTTTGATAAAATCAATCCTTAACCCAACCATCCGCACCCCTAAATTCTCAGGAATATCAATATCGCTGTTTTGTATTTATAGCATGAGGAGGCAAACATGCAATCCAGATTTTTAATCACCATGATGGTTTTCCTCGGCATCTGCTTCAGTCAGGTGACCAACGGGGAACCGGGAATAAAACCGGAAAAGATCGTGCGAAAAAACGGACTACCGGGCTGGAAAATCCAGATCCCCGGCAATCGTCCCCTGGCGACTCCGGCCTATGCCGACGGCAAATTATACGTGGGCGGCGGTTATGGCAGTTATGAATTTTACTGCATTGATGCCGCTACGGGCAAGGTTGACTGGGTGTTCAAGACCGGCGATGACGGACCGACTGCTGCCGTGGTCAAAAAAGGCTATGTCGTTTTCAACACTGAATCCTGCATTATCTATGTCTTGAAAGCGAAGACCGGCGAAAAGGTCTGGGAAAAATGGCTGGGCGATCCCCTCATGAGTCAGCCCGCTTGCGACGATCAGAATGTTTACATGGCCTACCCGGGCAAAGACGGCGTCCATCACCTGGCCGCGATGAGGCTGGCCGACGGCAAAGAAATATGGGATGTGAAGATCAACGGCGACCTGATCTCAGCGCCGATCATTGACCAGGGCTCGGTTTACATCGCCTGTTTCGACGGCACGGTCTACCGATATAGCACGGCTGAAGGTCGTTTGATCTGGTCCCACCAGAAAAACGCGACCTGCGCGCCGGTGATCTATCAAAATCGGATTTTTCTGAGCATGCGCCAGGCAGAAAAGGACGCTTCGGACACCACGCGGCCGTACGAAGGCCTCGCGTCCCTGACCGCGGCTAAAGGCGATCAGGAACAAAAGGAACTCTGGGCCCGCCGCCTCGCGCCCTACCTCGTTTACGGCCGCGGCTCAGCCAATACCGGTGCTCAGGCCGAACTGGACGCAAGCGTTGGTTTCAGCACCGCGCCGGCGGCAGCCAAGATGGAGCAAGCCCGCGCGAACGTGGGTCAGGGTTCAGTTGCCGGCTGCTGGGCATATCAAGGTTCTCGGCCCGTAATCGTAAGCGGCGTCACGTTCAACGCTATGGGCGACGAGGTTCAAGCCCTGGATGTCAACTCCGGCAAGAAGGTTTGGTCAAACACAATCAAGGTCGGCACCGAAGGCATCGGCGGCCGGTACCTGGCGCCGCCCTCCGCTGTCAACAACAAGCTGTTCATCGGCAGCGGCCAGGGCGATGTGTTTTGTCTTAACGCCCAGAATGGAAAAATGCTCTGGCAGGAAAAAGTCGACGGTTCGATCAGTTTTCAGCCCGCGGTCGCCATGGGCATGGTCTTCGTGCCCTGCGATAACGGCCTGC